>JBFIDS010000485.1:0-3144 GCA_041603715.1 Paraconexibacter sp.
CGCACACGATCACCGGGGACGCCGCGGGTCCCGCGACGGTCCCGGAGGCCGACGCGGTCGTCGCGGTGGGGCGCGACGTCGCGCCGGCGGTCCTCACCGCCGACTGCGTGCCGGTCCTCCTCGCCGGCGCGACCGCGGTCGCCGCCGTCCACGCCGGCTGGCGCGGGCTCGCCGACGGCGTCGTCGGCGCCGCGGTGGACGCCATCCGCGCGGCCGGGGACGAGGGACCGCTCCAGGCCGCCATCGGGCCGTGCGCGCGCGGCTGCTGCTACGAGGTGGGGGAGGAGGTCCACGACGCGTTCGGGCGCCGCGGCCTCTCCGCGCGGCGGGGTCGCTGCATCGACCTGCCGCGGATCGCCGCGGACGCGCTCGAGGATCACGGGGTCCCCGAGGTCCACGACGTGGGGCTGTGCACCATGTGCGCCCCCGAGGGCCTGTTCTTCAGCCATCGCCGCGACGGCGGCACGACGGGACGCCAGGCGGGGATCGCGTGGCTGAGCTGATCCGCGGGCTCGACCCCGAGGCCGTGCGGCGTCGCGCGGACGCGGTCCGGGAGGAGATCGCCGACGCGTGCGCGCGTCGGGAGCGTGACCCCGCGGACGTGGAGCTGCTCGCCGCGGTGAAGTACGTCGACGTCGACGAGCTCCCCGTGCTCGCCGAGGCCGGTCTGCGCCTTCTCGGGGAGAACCGCGCGCAGGCGCTCGAGGAGAAGGCCGCCGCGTGGTCGCGGCTCGGCCTCGGCGCGGTGCAGTGGGATTTCATCGGTCACCTCCAGAGCCGCAAGGTCAAGACGATCCTGCCGCACGTGGGGCGGATCCACTCGGTCGCCTCCGACAGCGTGCTCGAGCAGCTCCGCCGCCACACCGGGGTGGACCAGGCCGAGCGTCCCGAGGTGCTCATCGAGGTGAACGTCGCGGGGGAGGAGGGAAAGAGCGGGATCGCGCCCGTGACACTCGCCGACGTCATCGCCCGCTGTCCCATCCCCGTCGCCGGGCTCATGACGATGCCGCCGCTCGCCACCGATCCCGAAGACAGCCGCCGGTGGTTCGCCGCGCTCGCCCAGCTCGCCGCCGAACACGGGCTCCGGGAGCTGTCGATGGGGACCTCGCAGGACTTCGCGGTGGCCGTCGAGGAGGGCGCGACGGTCGTGCGGATCGGCGCGTCGCTCTACCGTTGAGGGGCCGAACGGCGGCCCCGCGGCGCGCACGAGGCCGCCCAGGACCGGCCGAGTGCAGGAATCGCGCTCCCGAACGCGTAAAGTTGCAGGTGCGATGGCTGTCCGAGACTCATGGCACCGCACGCTCGTCTACTTCGGCCTGGCCGAGGAACGCGACCCCGTGTACGAGGACGAGTACGACGACCACGCGCCCGAGGTCGAGCTCGAGGAGCGCTACCGCGAGCGCCCGAACGTCCGTCGGCTCCGCCGCCGCGACGAGTTCGACGACATCTTCTCCGACGACGAGGGCGGCGCCTCCGGCAGGCCGACCGCTCAGCTGCGGGCCGTCGGGCCGGGCAACGGGCGCGGCCGCGACGTCCGCGTGCACCTCGTCATCCCGAAGAGCTTCAACGACGCGCAGCAGGTCGCCGACAAGTTCAAGGACTCGATCCCGGTCGTCCTCAACCTCCAGTCCACGGACAACGACCTCAACAAGCGGCTCATCGACTTCGCCAGCGGCCTCACCTACGCGCTGGACGGCGGGATGCAGCGGATCGCCGACAAGGTCTTCATGCTCACCCCGCGCAACGTCGAGATCAGCGCCGAGGAGCGCGCCGAGCTGATCGAGAAGGGCTTCTTCAACCAGTCCTGACCCCCGCGGGTGCGCCGCCGCGAGCCGGGGTCGACCCCGGGATCGCGGGTCGCGCGGGCCCTCGGCCGCCGCGAGACGTCCGCGCGGTGGCCCGCCCCGTACTCTTCAGCGCGATGCAGATCGGTCTCATCGGGGCAGGGAACATGGCGAGCGCGATGGCGCTCGGCTGGGCGCGGCCCGTTCTCGTCAGCGACCCCGTCGCGGACCGGGCGCAGGCGCTCGCCGACGCGACCGGGGGTGAGGCGGTCGCCACGAACGCCGAGTTGGCCCGGCGCGCGGACGTCGTGCTCCTCTGCCACAAGCCGACCCAGCTCGCCGAGGTCGCGAGCGAGATCCTCGGTGAGGTGCGCGCCGTCGCTTCGATCCTCGGGGGCGTGGCGCTCCGCGACCTGCGGGCCGCCTACCCCGGGGTCCCGGTGCTGCGGCTGCTTCCGAGCACGCCCGTCGAGGTGCGATCGGGTGTCGTCCTGCTCGCCGACGACGGCGATCCCGCGCTCGACGGCGAGGTCGGCCGGGGGGTCGCCGAGCTGATGGCCGAGCTGGGCCCGCTCGTACGGGTCCCCGAGAGCCAGGTCGACGTCGCGATGGGGATGATGAGCAACGCCCCGGCCTACATGGCGCTCGTCGCCGAGGCGCAGATCGACGCCGGCGTGCGCGCGGGGCTCCCCGCGGACCTCGCCGCCGAGCTCGTCGTCGCGACGATGGGCGGGACCGCCGCGCTGCTGCGCCACAAGGACTTCGACACCCTCGCCGTCCGTCGCGCGGTGACATCTCCGGGAGGGTCCACGGCACGCGGACTCGATGCGCTCGAGCGCGGAGGTCTCCGTGCCGCGTTCTCCGATGCCCTCGACGCCGTCCTGCAGATCCGATCCCACGGAGCCCCTCGATGACGACCGCCCTGTTCCCGCTCGCGACCGTCCGCGACGACATCGCCGACTTCGTCGAGACGCTCGTCCTCGTCTACGTCCTCCTCATCATCGCCTACATCCTCACCCAGCTCTTCTTCGGGTTCGGGGGCCGGATGCCCTACAACCGCGCCGGCAGCGCGATCATGGGCTTCCTCCACGACACGGTCGAGCCGTACCTGCGCATCTTCCGCAAGTTCATCCCGCCGCTCGGCCCGATCGACCTCAGCCCGATCGTCGCCATCATCGTGTTGCAGATCGGCGGCGCGATCGTGGCCGGCATCGTCAGGGGGTGAGGGCCGTCGGCCGCCGCGCGTGGCGCCGGGCGGGGCTCGTCGTCGCCCTCGTCCTCGGGCTCGACCAGCTCACGAAGATCCTCGTCCGCTCCGGGGTCGAGAAGGGCGACAGCGATCCGATCCTCCCCGCGCTCA
>JBFIDS010000486.1:0-3136 GCA_041603715.1 Paraconexibacter sp.
CACCATCGCCCATTACGCGGGACTATCGGCGCGTATCGGTCTCGAACCCTTTCTGGGTTTTCTCGCCACGGAGAGGTGCTGGGCGAGCTCGGTCTTGTTCACGGGTGCAGTTCCTCCTGCTGTGGTCTTGACGCCCGGGGCATCCGGACGCCTCTTCCCCTGCGCCGCTCGGCCAGGGCATGTGCTGGCCTCTTGCAGACCGGCACGGCACCCTAGAGGGGTGCGCGGACGGATCCTACGCACGTAGAACCCCCGTTGCCATCGGAGTTTCTCGGTGTTTGCGCGGGCGCAGGCGGGGAAGACCCCGGACGTGGACCCGTCGCAGGCGACACCAGACCTCTCTCTCAGGGTTCGGGCGGTGGCGGAGAACGTCCCGGTCATCCGGCACGCGCTCGGGGCGATCGCCTCCACGCGGGGGGCCGCTCCCGACGTGCGTAGTGCCATCGCGCTCGCGGTGACGGAGGCCGCGGCGAACGTCGTGCTTCACGCCTATCCCAACGGCGCGCCCGGCGTCCTCGAGGTCGAGGTCGAGGCCGCGGGGACGCAGGGACAGCTCGCGGTGACCGTGCGCGACGACGGCACCGGGATCGTCCGCGACGCACCCTCCGACGGCCTCGGGGCCGGTCTCCCGCTCATTTCCGCGGTCGCCGATCGGGTCGCGGTGCAATCCGGCCGGCCCGGCACCGAGCTCAGGATGTCGTTCTCCATCGCCGCATGAGCCTTCACGAGCGCCAGAGCGTTTGGGACCCGCCACCGAGGGGTAGAGGCCGTGCTGCCGTGTCGATGTTCGACTTCACGCTGGAGACCGAGGCCCTCCCGAGCGGCATTCACGTCCTCACCGTGTCGGGGGAGATCGACCTCTTCACCGCCCCGGACCTGCGTGCCGCCGCGTCCGCGGCGCTCGATCGGGGAGCGCAGCGCATCGTCGTCGACCTCACGAGCGTGCGCTTCCTCGACTCGACCGGCCTCGGAGTCCTCATCGGGATCATGAAGCGGGTGCGCCCCGCCGGCGGGAGCGTCGCGATCGTCAACACCAACCCGACGACCGCGGCGACCTTCTCGATCACGGGCCTCGACGACGTGCTGCGGATCGTCCCGACGCGTGAAGCCGCGCTCTCCGCGGTGTCCGAGCTCCCTGGAGGCGAGTCCCCCGAGGGGTCGGCGCGCCGCGCGTCGATGGGCTGAGCGGCGCCCGCAGGCGCCCGTGACGGCCCCCGCTATGCTCTGAGGGGCACGTGCGTCGTGCCGAGTCCATGACCGCGTCCGCCCGAGAATCCGACCCGCTGCGCCTGCACACGCGGACGGCCGGGAGTACCCGCGTCGTCAGCGTCGAGGGGGAGATCGACCTCGCGACGGCGCCGACGGTGGCGGCGGCGCTCGCCGCCCGCGAGTCCGCGGAGCGCGCCCTCGTCCTCGACCTCCGTGACACGGCCTTCCTCGACTCCTCCGGCATTCGGGTGCTCGTCGAGGCCCACCGCGCGGCCGCCCGCGACGGCATCCCGTTCACCGTGGTCCCCGGGCACGCGGGGATCCGGGAGCTGCTCGAGACGACCGGTGTCGCCGAGCACCTCGACATCGCCGAGACCGCCCCGGAGTGACCGCGAGCCGCGGCCGGCTCAGCGCCGGTCCCGCTCGAACCAGACGCGGGTCCCCCCGGTCTCCTCGATCCCCCAGCGGTCGGCGAGGCTCGCGACGAGCGTGAGCCCGTAGCCGCCCTCGGAGAGCCCGTCACCGTCGGGGCACGCGGGGCGCACGACGAATCCCGTGCCGGTGTCGACGACCGCGGCGTGCACCCGGGCGGCGTCGCAGCGCAGCTCGAGCCGGTAGCTCCCGTCGCCCCCGTGCCGCACGGCGTTGGTCGCGATCTCGCTCACGAGCAGGCAGACCTCGTCGACCTCGTCGGGCGCGAGCACGGGACCGAGGCGGTCGCGTACAGCACGCCGGGCGACGGAGACCGACGCCGCCTCGCTCGGGAGCTCGACCTCGACCTCGACCGGGGCTCCGGGCACGTTCGGGTCCCCCACCTGCGACCCCTCGCCGACCACCGCGGCCGCGAGGACGGCGGTGTCGTCCCGCTGCTCGCCGACCGTGTGCGCCTCGACGGCGGCGCGGATCCTCCCGACCGCACCCTCGATGTCCCCGGATGGGAGGCCGACGAGGGCCTCCCGGAGCCGGTCCTCCCCCAGACGGCCGTCCGCCCCGACCGTGTCGGTGACCCCGTCGGTGCGCAGGACGATCACGTCGCCGGGGACGAGGTCGACGTGACGGGCCCGCCAGCGCGCGTCGGGGAAGGCGCCGGGCAGCGGGCCCGGGTCCCCGAGCGGCTGGACCTCGCCCCCACGCACGAGAAGGACGGGCGGGTGCCCGGCGAGCACGACCGACGCGGACATCCCGCCCGCGTCCGCGTGGAGGTGCACGCACGCGACCGAGCAGAGCGTGAGCTCGTCGCGGCGACCGAGCAGCTCGTCGAGCCGGGCGACCGCTTCCACCGCGGATCCGCTCTGGACCGCCGCGGCGCCGAGGGCACCCCGGGCCAGCGCGGTGATCGACGCCGCGGCCGCGCCCTTGCCCGTGACGTCGCCGATGACGAGCAGGTGCCCCCCGGAGACGGGGAAGACGTCGTAGAAGTCGCCGCCGACCTCGGTCGCCTCTCCCATCGCGCGAGAGAACGCCGCGAGACGGACGCCCGGCACCTCGGGCAGCTCGGAGGGGCGCAGGCTCCGCTGCAGCGCGTCGGCGATGTGGCGCTGCGTCGCCTCCGCGTGCGTGAGCTCCTCCACGAGCCGCGCGTTCTCCACGGCGAGCGCGATGCGGATCGCGGCTGCCTGCCCGAACCGGGCGTCGGCGCGGTTGAAGCGCCGGCGTCCCGGGAGCCGGGACGCGACGATGCGACCGACGTCCCGCCCCGGGACGCGGAGCGGCAGCACGATCGTCGCCGCCCCGTCCCGGCCTCCCGCGGCGTCGCGCGGAGCCGCGGACGCGGCGCGCCCGCGCACCGCGAGGCGCTCGCCCCCCTCGACGTCGACGGCCGCGCCGTCGGCGTACGCGGGGACGAGCGAGTCGAGCAGGGCACCGGCCGTCTCCGCCGCGGACCGGCCCGTCACGCTCTCGGGCCCGCGCGCCGCGAGCAGCTCGA
>JBFIDS010000487.1:0-3134 GCA_041603715.1 Paraconexibacter sp.
CCGCGGCCGCCGGTCCGCCCGCACGAGCCGCCCGCTTGCGGTGCGCGCCGTGACCCGCACGCGGTAGCGCCCCGAGGCCCGGGCGGGCAGCACGATCCGCACGCGCCGCGCCCCCACCCGCCGCACGGCGACGCGGCGGCCGTCGACCGTCGCGCGCACCTTGCGCAGGCCCGTGCGCGCCAGCGTGACGACGTACGCGCGCCGCACGCCGCAGCGCATCGTCGGCTCGGGCGGCAGCGGATCGGGCGCGCCCTCCGGCACGGGGACCTGGCCGCGCCGGGCATCCGCCAGGCGGCGGCACACCGGGTCGTCGGGGCCCGCGCAGCGCAGCATCCGCACGTCCTTGAACCAGAAGGCGCCGAGCTCGCTCGGGCGGGTCACGTCGGGGAAGCCCTCGTTGCCGAAGCCCGCCTCGGCGCCGACGCGGTAGGACCACTCCGGCTGGGCGACGACCCTCAGGCGGTAGGGCGCGGGCGGCCCGCCGGCGCGCATCACGTCGGTGACCGTGCGTCCGTTGACGGTGACGACGTGACGCGCGCCGAGCTGGACGACTTCGATCTCGTCGTAGTCGGGGAAGCTGCTGAGCTTCTGCCAGCGCGCGGCGAACCGGCCGAAGTAGCCGCCCGGCAGGTACTCGCCGACCGCGCGCAGCTGGATCTCCTGGTCGTCGAGGTAGATGCCTGCGTTGTCGTAGACGTCCTCGCGGCGCATCCGGAAGCGCAGGACGACGTTCTCCATCCGCTCGCGCCAGGTGAGCGAGCAGCCCGTGATGTCGAGGTCGTTCCCCGTCCGGGCGTTCACCGCCGCGCCGTCACGCAGCACGCAGTTGTTCGTGTCCCAGCCGTCGAACGACGTGCCGTCGAAGATCGTCCGCATGCCGCCGGGCGCCGGCGGGGCCGCGGTCGGCAGCTTCGCCCCCGTGCCCGCGATGTCGACCGAGTTGACGAGCAGGCCGCCGGGCAGCCCGGCCTCCGTGCGCAGGAACAGCTCGGGGGCGTCCTCCTGCACGCGACCGGTGATCGGCAGCACGACGAGCCGGTAGCACCCGCCGAAGCCGAGGGTCGACAGGCGCGAGATCTCCTGGGGGTCGGAAGCGATGTCGACCGGGCCGACGAGCGGCGGGCCGTCGGGGCCGTCCTGGCGGATCGAGATGAGGGTCGGGGGCTCGAGGCGCTCCGGCGTGAGGAGCGGGCCGAACGACGGGAGCGCGGCGGTGTCGAGGCCGGCGGTGACGCACAGGCGCACGCCGACGGAGTCCGCGCGGCGCACGTCGACCCGGCCGAGGGAGACGACGTCGCCCGAGCTCGACCGCACCGCGCGGTCGCGCTCGCCGGTGTCCTGATCCTGGGCCGGGACAATCTCGGGGCTGCCCGCGACCGGGCGGCCGAGGTCGGCCTCGATGCGCGCGAAGCGCAGCGGCACCACCCCGAGGCGGGACTCGAGCCGGACGCCCAGGCGGTCCCCCGGCTCCCACCCGCTCGCGCGCAGCGCTGCGAAGTCGGGGACGCGGGCGATCCCGGCGCAGCCGCCGTCCGCGGTCGGGCGCGGAGTCGTCCGCGGGCCGCTCAACACCCGCGCCTGCGGTCCCGCGGTGAGGCGCACCGCGACGCCCACCTTCTCGCAACCTGTTCCGCTCACGCGGTAGGCGACGCGATCGCCGAGGTCGACCGGGCCGTGCGGGGTGGACGTGAGGCTCGCTGCGGTGGCGGCGCTCGGCAGGAGCAGCGCGAGCGCGGTGGCGGCAAGGACGGGGGCGTGGCGGATCATGGACGTGCTCCCGTCGTCTCGGGCCGCTGCTTCTTCTTCGGTGCGGGCGGCCCCGTGATGCCGCGCGCGATGCGCAGGGCGTTGGCCATGATCGTGTTCGTCGGGTTGAAGCCCGGGAAGGTCGGGAACGTCGAGGCGTCGGCGACGTAGACGCCCTCGACATCGTGGAGGCGTCCCGCCGCGTCGCAGACGGAGCGCTCCGGGTCGGTCCCCATCCGCGCGGTGCCCGCGAGGTGCGCGGTTGCCGGGACCGTTGTCGAGATGAGCGGGAACGGGATGACCGCAGCGCCGACCGAGCCGCGCGTGCGCAGGTGCATCGCCTCGAGCCGCGCGCCGAGCAGCAGCGCGGCGGCCTTCTCGTGCGGGTGCGGGCTGTAGGTGATCCGCGCGGCGGGATGGCCGTGGACGTCGCGGATCCGCGGGTCGAGGTCGATGCGGTTGGACGCCTGCGGCAGGTCCTCCCCGACGAGCTGGGACCCCGCGATGCGCCGGTGCAGGACCCCGAGGCGCATGAGCTGCTTGTGGGCGAGCCCGTACCCGACGTAGCCCGCGTACATCCCGGCGCTCGTGAACGCGGGGACGCCGCCGCCGACCTGCACGAGGCCGCCCTTGACGTAGGGGACGCCGAGCGCGCGGACGTCGGCCCCGGTGAACGGTCCCATGAGGTCGTCCATCTGCAGCGGGTTGCTCTGCGAGCGGTTGGGGTGCACGTCCTGGGGCAGGACGGCCGCGGCGAGCGTGAAGTTGTGGAACATCATGTTGCGCCCGACCTGCCCGGAGCGGTTGCCCAGGCCGTCTGGGTGCGTCGCGCTGGAGGACATGAGGAGCAGCCGCGCGGTGTTGATCGGGCTGCCCGCGAGGATGACTGTGCGACACGAGATGCGCTTCTTGCGTCCCTTCGCGTCGATGTAGCGCACGCCGGTCGCGCGACGCCCGTCGCGGGTCGTGTCGACGCGGTAGACGAACGCCCGCGGGATCACCTCGACGCGGCCGGTGCGCACCGCGGGGTTGAGCCACGAGACGAGCGCGTCGCCGCGCGCGTTGATCGCGCACCCGTAGCCCGAGCACAGGCCGCACGAGTTGCACGCCGCGCGGCCCGCGAACGGGCGCGAGTTGACCGCGGCGGGCTGCGGGTAGGCGGTGTAGCCCGACGCCGCCGCGGCCTCCTGGAGCAGGCGGCCGACGTGCGAGATCGGGCTGGGCTCCATGTCGTAGCCGCGCGTGCGCGGAGCCTGCGCGCGGGTGCGCTCGGGCATCGCGTCCCAGTCGCCCTGCACGCCGACGCGCCGCTCGACGGCGTCGTAGAACGGCGCGAGGTCGGCGTAGGTGATCGGCCAGTCGGCGACCTGCGCGCCGTCCACGGGACC
>JBFIDS010000488.1:0-3130 GCA_041603715.1 Paraconexibacter sp.
CCGCGCGCGGCGAGCGCCGCTCCGGCCCGCCCTCCGGGCTCGCCTGCGCGACGCCCGCCGCGCTGACGGTCCCCGGGGGGTCAGTTTTCGACCGGCGCGCCCCCGGGCAGGTGGCCCACTTTTCAACCGGCGGAATCGGCCCGGTTTTCAACCGGCCTTGACAGCACGTGCCGGCGACGATCCCGCGCAACCGACTCTCGTTCTGATCGATCCGCCGTGCCCGGCGCAGGTCGTCGCAGCGCGCGCGAGCGGGTCGCCCTCGGCGTAGCATTCCCCGACCGTACGGAGGGCCGAAGTCTTCGCTGAAATGGCGTACCGACTATCGGATCGGGAGCTTCGCGTCCGGTGGATCAGTGTCGAGACGAGGGGAGGAGCCCCAGGTGCTCACAAGGCGTCAGCCCAGCGGTCCTTGAACGTTCGTTCAACGACGGTTCGCCACGGGCTCCGCACTCAGTCCTTGACGCAGCAACCGCAGGGTGTGGGCGGTGAACCGCTCGATGAACGCCTCGTCGAGCTCCTCGCCGGTGTCCGCCAGCCAGGTGCTCGCAGCGAACAGGAACTCGCACATCCCCACGATCGAGAACAGGAGCAGAGTCGGATCGATGTGCGCGCGAAAGACACCCTCGACCACGCCTCGCCGCAGCAGCTCCTCGTAGAACGCGATGGTCGGCCCCGCGAATGTGGTGGACATGCCCACAGCGGCACGCTCGCCCGCCTGGATCCGCTCGCTCAGCGAGCTGAGGTACGGGTAGCGCACGAAGTTACGGATCGTCGCCGTCACGTGCAGCTCAAGCGTTTCTTGCGCGGGAAGCGCGAGCTCCTCGAGCCGGCGCTGCTCGCGCATCATCCCCTGGACTGCGCGTTCGATCAGCGCCTGCAGCAGTCCGTCCTTGCCGCCGAAGCAGTAGCTGACCATCGCGACGCGAACGTCGGCGCGCTCGCAGATCAGGCTGACGGGGGGCTCGCCGCCGCCGTGCTCGACCAGGAGCTGATGAGCGGCCTGCAGGAGCTTCTCGGCGGTCAGCTCTGCCCCGGTGGGCGGCGTCGCGGGAGGAGGGAGCTCACGGGCGGGCGAGCCCGGCGACCGCCGGGAGGGCGAACTTGGGGATGTCCGACGTTCCACGTCCCGATCGTGCCACACGCGGGCGCGTGCCGGGCGGTCGCTGTGATTGAATGACCGTCCAGCGATGCCGCAACCATCTTCACCCTCCGCGCCGGTCAGCCGTGACGACCTGCGCGGGCGCGACGCGATCGTGAAGGGCGGCGGATCGGGCACCGGGCGCGACGCGGCGGAGGCGTTGCCGACGGCGTCGTGGCGACGCACGACCGCGCCCGCATCCTGGTCAACGCGGGCGTCGAAGCCCTGATGCGAGTCCTTACGATCGAGTGGGCTCGGTCCAAGGTCGGCCTCACGACCGTCGCGCCCGGGTCCGTCGCGGCCGACACCTTCAGCACCAGGTACCCAGCGGCCTTTCGCGACCACTTCGTCAGCAACGTCCTCGCCGGCCGTCCGGTCCTCCCCGAGGAGGTCGTCGCCCCCGACGGCTTCCTCGTCTCGCGGTACGCCTCCGCGATCACCAGCGGCGTCAGCACCGTCGTCTGCGACCACGGCGTCTCCCAACAGCCCTGTCCGCCCGCGCAACTCGCTGGATCGTTGAACGTGCGCGGCCCGAACCCGACGAACCGCAAGACGAAGGAGACCCCATGAACGCCACAGCCGCGCCTCCGACACTCGACCTCGTCGCGAGCCCTGAGGAGCTGAGCATCCGCTCGAGCGTCGCGGGGATCTGTGCGTCCTACGGTTCGGGTTACGCGCGCGCCTGCTACGACGCTGGACAGCCGATCACCGAGCTCTGGCGCGACCTCGCTGCCAACGGTTTCGTCGGCGCGGGCATCGCCGAGGAGTGGGGTGGCGGCGGCCTCGGAATGGCCGGATTGACCGTCGTGGTCGAGGAGTGCGCCGCCGCCGGGATCCCGACGATCATGCTCGTTCTCTCTTCCTCCATGGGCGGGACGATCCTCGAGCGCCACGGCACCGATGCCCAGCGCGAGCGTTGGCTGCGAGGTATCGCGAACGGCTCGCTGAAGCTCGCCTTCGCGATCACGGAACCCGACGCGGGATCGAACTCCCACCGGCTGCGCACGGAGCTCCGTCGCGACGGCGAGGGGTACCGGCTGACCGGCCAGAAGACGTTCATCTCGGGCGTCGAGGACGCCGACGCGGTGCTGGTCGTGGCCCGGGTCCGAGGTACCGACGGCCTCGGACCGCCGTGCCTATGCATCGTCGATACGGACGCCGACGGGTTCCGGCGTGATGCCATCGCGATGCCGTACATGGGCCCCGACCAGCAGTGGACGCTGTTCTTCGACGACGTGCAGATCGCCGCCGATCAAATCGTCGGACCGCCGGACGCAGGCCTCCGCGTGGTCTTCGACGCACTCAACCCGGAGCGCATCACGATCGCCGCGCTACTGACGGGAACCGGGCGGCTCGCGTTGGAGAAGGCCTGCGCCTACGCGCGCGAGCGCGTGGTCTGGGACGTCCCGATCGGGGCCCATCAGGCCGTCGCCCATCCGTTGGCCCGCGCCAAGGTCGAGCTCGAGCTCGCGCGGCTCATGACGCAGAAGGCGGCGGCGTTGTTCGACGCCGGTTCGCCCGAGGCGGGAACGGCCTCCAACATGGCGAAGTTCGCCGCCGCCGAAGCGTCCACCCACTGCATCGACGCCGCCATCCAGGCACATGGCGGTAACGGCCTGACGATCGAATACGGCGTCTCGGACCTGTGGTGGTTCTCGCGCCTCATGAAGGTCGCCCCGGTCAGCGCGGAGATGGTTCTCAACCACGTCGCGCAGCACAGCCTCGGGCTACCTCGCTCCTACTGAGATGGACGCGTGTGTCAAGTCAGCGTCGGTTGTTGTCGTTGGTGGTGATCAGGTGCGTGGGTGCTGGGGCTGGGCGACCAGCGCGTTGGCAACGACGACTGTCACTCTGAGATGCGCGGGTCGGGACCGCAGGACAGTGTCCGGTCGTGAGCTGCCTCGTGCTGATGTCGCGAGTCGGGATCGCACAGTAGAAGCGAGGGTCCTCCGGGCTGGCGCGCTGGTCGCCGAGCCCCAGCGGGACGCGAGA
>JBFIDS010000489.1:0-3127 GCA_041603715.1 Paraconexibacter sp.
CGCGCGATCCGCTGCGCACCGGGTCGACACGCGCGGGCCTCGCGGATCGCAGCGGCGAGCCTGTCGGGGCCGAGTCGCTTGCGCGGGACGAGGACTCCGGCCCCGGCGACCTCGACACGACGCCCGCTCTCGAGCTGGTCGCGGCCCCACCCCACGACGCACAGGGGGACGCATGCCGCGAGCGCCTTCTGCGTGATGCCCATCCCCCCGTGACACACGACGACATCGGCGCGGGCGAGCAGCGGACCGTGCGGGACGAACCGCTCGACCCGGGCGTTCGGCGGCGCGGTGAACAGCGAGGGGTCGTTGCCCGCGGTCGTCGCGACGACCTCGACGTCATCGTGGGCGAGCGCCTCCAGTGCCGTCGTGATGAGGGCGTCGTCGGCCTGGTACTCGGTCGAGGCCGTGACGAGGACGAGCGGACGGTCGAGGTCCTGCAGCCAGGCGGGAGCCGTGTCGGTGCCGGGCTCCCACGGGCAGTGGCCGACGAAGCGCAGCGAGTCGGGCCAGTGGCGTCGCGGGTACTCGAGCTCCGGGACGGTCATGTAGATGAGGCGCGGGGGCCGGGTCCACAGGTCGTGGATGTGATCGAGCGGGTCCGCTCCCGCCGTCGCCCGGACGCCGTTGAGGTCGGAGAGGAACCGGCGGTCGAGGTCGAAGTTGAGCGCCTTCGTGAGCACGACGTCGCGAAGCCGCCCGGCGGGGCCCCGCATCGGCTTCATGCCCGGCCCGAACGCCGGCACGCCAGGCGACGGCAGCCAGGTGAAGTACGGACTGAACGTCGCCCACGGGACCCCCGACGCCTCCGCCGCCGCGGGCGCGCCCCATGCGTTGATGTCGGTGATGAGGAGATCAGGGTCCTCGTCGCGGAGCGCGCGCCGGACGTCATCGATCTCGTGCGGAGCGCGGGCGAGGTAGCGCCCGAACGTGTGGGCGACGGCCTGGCCGGGCGTCTTCGCCTCCCAGTCGGCGAGCGGCAGAGCCTCGATCGCCGGGTCCATCGCCGCCGCCTCGACGCCCGCGCCGCGCACGACGCCGAGCTCGTCGGCGAGCGTCCACACCTTCACGCGGTGCCCACGCCGGGCGAGCTCGGCGAGGATTCCGACGAGCGGGTAGAGGTGGCCGCGGGCCGGTGTCGTGAATGCGCAGACGGTGCTCATCGGGACTCCTTCGTGTCGAGAACGGCGAGGACGAGCTCGCAGAGGGCGCGTTCGGTCTCGGCACGCCCCAGCCCGCTGTCGCGTCGCAGCAGCTTCCAGGTGTAGACGTCGCAGACGGCGACGAGCTGGGCGAGCCTGCGGCGCCGCGTCGAGGCGTCGAGGTCGTCCAGGAGCGGGCCGAGCTTCTCCTTGACCCAGCGCCGGTGCATCGCCCGACCGCCGGTCAGGATCGTGTCGATGGCGGGGTCGCTGCCCTCCTCGGCGAGCAGGCGGACGGTACGGTCGCCCTCGGCCTCGTAGTGGGCGGCGAGGTTGGCCACCGCGGCACGGACGTCCCGGGCCGGGACCGCGAACCGCTCGGCCTCGACGCGGCGGAGTCCGGCGCTGATCGCCGCCGCCACGAGCCCATCGCGGCTGCCGAAGTGCCGCAGGATCGTCCGCTCCGACACCCCCGCCCGGGCGGCGACCGCGCTGAGCGGCACGCGCGGGTCCTCGAGCTCGAACACGGCACCGGTGATCCGGTCGCGGGTCTCCTGGACGGCTTCGGCCCGCCGGACCATCCGGTAGGCCCGGCTTCCACCGGAATCGCCCGGTCCCGGCCCGGGGTCGCGGTCGTGGATTTTCGTGTCATCAGTGATGACATCAAATTAGCGCTGCCGCTCCTTGTCGTCAATCCGACCGGAGTCGATGGATATGAACCCCTCTGTTCCTGGATCGATGGGCGACGTCACCGAGTCCGTCTCCTCTGCGGGACGGCGAGTCCAGCCGCACGGCCGCTACGACACCGCGCGACCCGGCCGCCCCGGGGATCACGCGCCGCTGTCGCGTCGAGCTGTGGCCGATCGGCAACCGCTTCCGGGCCGGACACCGCATCCGCCTCCACATCGTCGGCGCCTCGATCGCCTCCCTCCCCGGCGGCCGGCTGATCGCGTCGTGAGACGCATCTGCGACCGTTTCACCCTTGCGTCCACGCGCCAAGGGGAGCAGAGTTCGGCCATGCGCTCTCGACTCGTCGCCGTCCTCGCCTTCGCCGTCGCGGGGGTGCTCGCCGCTCCCGCGGCCGCCCAGCTCCCGACCGCCCCGGTGACGGTCGGCGCCGGTGGTGCGCCCGAGGTCGCGGTGGACGCCGAGGGCCGCGCGCACGTCGCGTGGAACTCCGCGAGCGGCGGCGACAAGACGATCTACTGCCGGGTGCCGCGCGGCGGCCGCGGCCCGGCCACCGCCTGCGGGGACCCCGAATCGTTCGACGCACCGAGTGGCGAGAACGTGCTCGAGACCCCGCACGTCCTCCTCGCGACGGGCAATCGGGTGATCGTCGTCCGGCAGACCTCGTCGCGCGTCGGCGCTCTCACGTCGAACGACAACGGGCTCGCGTTCGCTCTGGAGGTCGCACTCGCCACGGCCGGGGACGGCGGCTCGAGCCCCGTCGCCCTCAAGGACGCGGTGTACGGGCCGGGCGACCGCGTCTCCTGGGTCAGCGGGGTCGCCTTCCAGTCCGCGCCGGCCGCGGGACCGGCGGTTGACGAGGCCGCGACGCTGTTCGGGCCGGTCGGCGGGAGCAGCGCGACCCTGTGGGACTCCGACGCCGGCACCCAGGTGATCGCCGAGAAGAACGGTACCGGGCAGCTCCAGCGGCGTGCACTCGGCGATCCGCCGCTGCCGAACCTCGAGGCCAGCTGGCTCGCGCCGCTCGACATGCCGACGACCGGTCCCCTCGGCGGGCACGAGGCCCGCGCGGCGACCGCGGGCGCAAACTACGCGGTCGCCTGGCGCGAGACCGTCGGTGGCGTGAACCGCCTCGTCATGGCGGGCAGCGCGACCGGCGACCTGCCCTCCGTCATCGACGACAACGCCCCCGGCACCTTCGACCTCTTCGCGAGCGGGAACAACCTCGACGCGGTGTGGAGCCCGCCGAGCTCCGGCGTCATCCACTGGCGCCGGTCGGCGGACGGCGGGGTGACGTGGAG
>JBFIDS010000490.1:0-3121 GCA_041603715.1 Paraconexibacter sp.
ACCGCGAGACTCACGGGTTCGTGCTGACCGACGCCCTGACGCGGTTCATGATGGAGGAAGAGCAGCGCCAGAGCGGCAGCGTCGGCCTGAGCGTCGTGCTCGATCGCCATACCGCCGCCGACGCGGAGACGTCACGTTTGCTTGCGCTTCTCCTGGACGCGGCGAACGAGGGCAAGATCACGCTGCGTGGTGTGGGCTCCCGCCGAAGGGCCCCGGTCGGGATGACCTGGATCGACGGCGCGTTCACGCTCGACGACGGTGGGCGCGTCGACGTCGTGGTGGCGGCGGACGAGCTGGACGAGGTTCGAGGACACCATCCCGAGCATCGCGCGTGTTCGTGACGATGGCAACTTGCATCCGCGATCCTCTGATAGAGCGCGTCTATCATCATCCGGTGCTCGTCCAGCAGCTGACCTACCTCGCCGCCCTCGCCCGTGAGCAGCACTTCGGCCGCGCCGCCGAGGCCTGTCACGTCACCCAGCCCACCCTCTCGGCCGGCCTGCGGCGCCTCGAGTCCGACCTCGGCCTGCGCCTCGTCGAGCGCGGGCGCCGCTACGAGGGCCTCACGCCCGAGGGCGAGCGCATGCTCGCGTGGGCCCACCGCATCCTCGCCGACGTCGACGGCCTGCAGCGCGACCTCGGGGCGATGACCGAGGGCCTCGCCGGCCGTCTGCGCATCGGTGCGATCCCCACCGCGCTGCCGATCGTCTCGCTCCTCACGGGGCCGCTGAGGGCGCGTCACCCGGGGATCGACCTCGCGATCACGTCGACGACCTCGCGGGGCATCGAGGAGGGCCTCACACGGTCGGAGCTCGACATCGGCCTCACCTACCTCGACAACGAGCCGCTACGCGACGTGCGCTCCCTCCCGCTCTACCGCGAGCGCTACGCCCTGCTCACGGGACCCGGAGCCCCGCACGCCGACGCGACCACCCTCACCTGGGCGCAGGTCTCCGGCACGCCGCTCTGCCTGCTCGAGCCGTCCATGCAGCACCGACGCATCGTCGACGGGGCGTTCCGGGAGGCCGGCGCGCCACCGCCGCGTCCCCTCCTGGAGACGAACTCGATCACCGCCCTCGTCGCGCACGTGCGGGACGGGGTCGCCGAGGCGATCGTCGCCGACACGTGGCTGCGCCTCCTCGACGCCGGCTCGGGGCTGCGCGGCGTGCCCCTCGTCGAACCCGACGTGCGCCGCACCGTCGGCGCGGTGTGGCTCGACCGCGACCCCGAGCCGCTGCTCGCCCGGGCGTTCGTCGCCGTCGCCTCCGAGGAGCGCGCCGCCGGGCTGGAGCGTCACTCGTAGGCGAGGGCCTCCAGGACGTCGAGCTTCGCGGCCCGACGGGCCGGGAGCGCCGCCGCGAGCACCCCCGCGAGCGCCGACAGGCCCAGGAGGAACACGAGCGAGGGGGCTGGGATCGAGAGGACGATGTCGTCGATCGCCTGGGTGAACACGACCGACAGGACGATGCCCATGGCGAGGCCGAGGACGCCGCCGATGATGCTGATGATGACCGCCTCCTTGCGGATCATCGACTTCACCTGCCGGCGTGAGGTGCCGATCGCCCGCAGCATCCCCAGCTCACGGGTGCGCTCCGTGATCGACAGCGCGAGCGTGTTGACGATGCCGAACAGCGACACGATCACAGCGAGCGCGAGAAGCGCGTAGATGAGCCCGAGGACCTGATCGATCTGGTCGGCCTGGTCGTCCTTGAACTCCTCGCCGTCGAGGGACTCGGTCTGGGGGAAGTCGCGCGCGAGCAGCGTGTCGATGCTCTCCCGCGTCGTCTCGGCGTCGGCGCCGCCGGCGAGCGCGAGGAAGACGTAGGAGTCGCGGTTCATCCCGACGTCCTCCCCCACCGTCGTGTTCGCGAGCACGCGGTCCCCGAGCAGGCCCGCCTTGTCATCGAACGTGCCCGCGACCCGCAGCTCCAGCCGCGGGCGGCGTGCGGTGCGCACGACGAGCGTCGACCCCACCTCGAGGTCGTCCTCCTCCGCGAGGTCCTCCGAGACCGCGATCTCGCCGCGCTGGAGACCGGCGATGACGTCGCCGCCGCTCTCGACGTTGTAGACCTGCGTGATCGTGTCGGCGTCCACGCCGGTGATGAGCTCGTCGTCCCCGTCGACCTGGATCTGCGCGAAGCGGAACCCGGCGACCGCACCGACGCCGTCGGCCGTGGCGACCCGCGAGCGCAGCTCCCCGGAGAACGGCGTGAACCCGTCCTGGTTCTGGATCACGAGGTCTCCGGCGAGCCCGCGGTCGATGTAGCCGGTGATCGTCGTCTTCGCGCTGTCGGCGAAGATCGACGTGAAGCTCACGAGCGCGACGCCGATCATGAGCGCGGCCGCGGTGGCCGCGGTCCGCCCGGGCTGCCGCACCGAGTTCTCGCGGGCGAGCCGTCCGGTGAAGCCGTTGCCGAACAGGCGCCCGACGACGGCGGCGATCGGACCGACGAGCTTCGGGCTCATGAGCCCCACTCCGAGGAACGCCGCGGCCGCTCCCGCGCCGGCGAGGGACAGGCCGGTCGTCGCGCTGTGGCTGCCGACGAGGGCGTAGCTCAGCGAACCGATCCCGGCGATCGTGAGCACGACGGCGAGCGGGAACGCGAAGCGCGAGCTGCGGGTCTCCGGGAGCGCGACCCCCTCGCGGAGCGCGGCGACCGGGGGCACCCGCGTCGCGCGCAGCGCCGGGGCGAGGCTCGCGACGAGCGTGACGACGGTGCCGACGACGAGCGCGACGACGATCGTCCGTGTCTCGAGCACGGTGCCCTGCGCGGGGACGTCGAAGCCGATCGCGTAGAAGAGCGCCTTCAGGCCCTTGGCGACGACGATCCCCAGGGCGAGGCCGACGACGCTGCCCACGACCCCGATCACCGCGCCCTCGCTGAGCACGGACCGCAGGACCTGCGGCCGCGACGCGCCGAGCGTGCGCAGGAGCGCGAACTCGCGGGCGCGCTGCGCGACCGTGATCGAGAAGGTGTTGAAGATGATGAACGCGCCGACGAACAGGGCGATCCCGGCGAACGCGAGGAGCGCGGTCGTGAGGAACCCCAGATCGTCCTTGATGTCGTCGGTCTGGGTCTGGGCCTCCTGCTCCCCCGTGCGGACGTCGTAGCGCGCGGGG
>JBFIDS010000491.1:0-3118 GCA_041603715.1 Paraconexibacter sp.
ACGGGCGGGGTCGCGCTCGACGAGGCCGTCGGCGGTGAGCTTCATGAGCGCGTACTCGACGAGCGGGCGTTCGAGGTCGAGGTCGCGCGCGAGATCCTCGACGGTGAGGTCGCCGCCGGCGCCGATCCCCCGGTCCATGACGAACCGCCGCACGTCGCGGTAGGCGGCCTCCTGGGCGACGTCGTCGAAGCGGCCGAACTTGCCGCGGTAGTAGGTGAGCGGGCTGCCCTCGGTCGCGCTCGCGCTCTCCACGTGGGAGAGGAACACCCAGTGCGTGCCGCCGGTCGCCGTCTCCGCCACGCGGCACTCGAGGTGGCCGAGGGCGGTCGCGATCCGCGGCATGCCCTCGAGGCCGCGGTCCATCTCCACGCCGGTGAACTTGTCGGGCGCCTTCTTCGCGAAATGCGTCGCGACGTCGACCTGGGCCTCCCCGAGGATGTTCACGACGAAGCGGCCCGACTCGGCGATCGCCTGCCCGGTCTCGCTCGTGCGGTTCATGCAGATGAGGAGCATCGGCGGGTCCATCGACAGCGACGAGACCGCGCTCGCCGTCGTCCCGAGGTCGCGGTCGCCGACCCTCGTGCTGATGACCGTCACCCCGCTGGCGAAGCGGCCGATCACGTCGCGGAAGACCGCCTGGTCGAGCACGGGTGGAGCGGTCGGGTCGCTCATCGCGGGCCGTACCGGATCGGGAGCCGCGTGAGACCCCGGGTGAGGAGGAGCGGCTGGTAGACGAGCTCGTCGCCGGCGATCTCGGCGTCGGTGAGCCGGCGCAGCATCCGCGGCAGCGCGATCTGCGCCTCCAGCCGCGCGAGCGGGGCGCCCAGGCAGTAGTGGATGCCGAACCCGAAGGCGACGTTGCGGTTGTCCCCTCGGCGCAGGTCGACGGCGTCGGGGTCGGCGAAGCGGCGTGCGTCGCGGTTCGCGCTGGCCTGCACGAGCAGGACCCGCTGCCCGGCCGCGATGTGCTGACCGCGGATCTCGAGGTCCTCGGCGGCCCTCCGGACGACGAGCTTCGCCGGCCCGTCGAAGCGGTTGAGCTCCTCGACGGCGCTCTCGGCGAGGTCGGGCTCGTCGAGCAGCAGGCGCGCCTGGTCGGGGCGGCGCAGCAGCGCGAGGTAGCCGTTGGCGAGCAGGTTCGTCGTCGTCTCGTGGCCGCCGAACAGGAGCAGCACGCACGTGTGGACGATCTCGTCCTCGGTGAGCGACTCGTCGTCGACGGCGCTCGACAGCAGCGCGGACATGAGGTCCTCGCGCGGGGAACGGCGATGGTCGTCCACGAGGCCGCGCAGGTAGTCGGCGAGGGCGGTGAGCCCGTCCTGGGCGATCCGCCGGTCCTCCTCGTCACGCGCGCCCTCGAAGATGAGCATCGTGATGTCGTTCGACCATGCGCGGAACAGCTCGCGGTCCTCGGCGGGGACGCCGAGCATCTCGGCGATGACCATGGCGGGGATCGGGTAGGCGATGTCCCCGACGACGTCGACCGTGCCGCTCGGCGGCAGGTCGAGCACGTGGTCGATGATCTCGGTGATGCGCGGCGCGAGCGCCTGGACCGCCCGGGGGGTGAACGCCGTCTTGACGAGGTTGCGCAGCCGCGTGTGGGCGGGCGGGTCCTTGAAGACCATCCAGTCCGACAGCACCTCGTAGGTGGGGGCGCGGCGGACCTGCTCCTCGGCGCTGAGCTTCGTCGAGTAGATCGCCTCGACCCGGTCCGAGGACAGGCGGCGGTCGAGGAAGCCGGCGGCGACGTCGTCGTAGCGCGTGATGACCCACGACTTGTGCGCGGCGTTCCAGTGGACGGGATCGTGCTCGCGGAGGTGACCGAAGAACGCGTAGGGATCGCGGATCGCCTCGGCGCTGAGCAGGTCGACATCGGCGATCGGGCTCGTGGCCATCTCTCAGCCTCCCATGACCGCGACGACGCAGCCGTTGCCGTCGAGGCCGCTGGCCCCGCCGCCCATCGTCTCCACCAGCCCGGTGCGGGCGCCCGGCACCTGACGCGGCCCCGCCTCGCCGCGGAGCTGCCAGGTGATCTCGGCGACCTGGGCGAGCCCCGTCGCTCCGAGCGGGTGCCCGCGCGAGAGGAGACCACCCGACGGGTTGACCGGCCGGCGGCCGCCGAGCGACGACTCCCCGGAGCGGACCTGCGCTGCCGCCTCGCCGGGGCCCGCGAGCCCGAGGGCCTCGGTGGTGACGAGCTCGCCGATCGTGAACGCGTCGTGCAGCTCGACGACGTCGACGTCCTCGGGGCCGACCCCGGCCTCGGCGAACGCGTCGGCCGCCGTGTCGCGGACGACGTCGTACCCCCAGACGTGGGGGGACGCGTGGTCCCAGGCCGCGCCCGACCGCAGGGCGCTCGCCCGGATCGCGATGTCCCGCGCGTCGCGGCGCCGGGGACCGAGGACGGCCGCGGCCGCCGCGTCCGAGAGCCCCGCGCACTGGAAGAGCGTGAGCGGATCGGCGATCGGCCGCGACGCGAGGACCTGCTCCTCCGTGACGGCCTGCCGGCGCTGCGCCCGCGGGTTGAGCGCCCCGTGCCGCGAGTTCTTCACCGCGACCTGCGCGAGGTCCGAGGCGGTCGTCCCGTGGTCGGCCATGTGCCGCGACGCGCTCAGCGCGTAGAGCGCGGGGAGGAGGAGCCCGGAGGCCTGCTCGGCGTCCGTCGCCTCAGGGGCGATCGGCCCGTCGAAGAGGGTGCTCATGTGCTCGATGCCGAGCGCGAGGACGCAGCGGTAGCGCCCGGAGAGGATCGACTGACGCGCCTCGTGGAAGGCCGTCGTGCCACTCGCGCACGCGTTCTCGACGGTCACGATCGGGATGCCGGTGAGGCCGAGGCCCATGAGCGCCCGCTGGGCGACACCGGGCGCGCCGAAGACGGTGCCGACGAAGGCCGCGTCGACGGTCTCGACCGCGGCGTCCTCGAGGGCCTCGGCGACCGCCTCCCAGGCGAGTTCGGCCGGGAGAGCCTCCGGCCGGCGGCCGAACGCCGAGGTGCCGACGCCCCAGATCCAGGCGCTCATGCGACGACCTCCGCGGCTGGGTCGCCGGCCGCCGTCGCGGCGGTGAGCACGGCGCGCGCGCCGACCTGCGCGCCGTCCCCGGAGAGCCGGGTGAGCAC
>JBFIDS010000492.1:0-3117 GCA_041603715.1 Paraconexibacter sp.
ACATCGTCCGCCGGCGGGAGATGGACCTCGCCGAGGTGCGTCGCCTGAGAGAGCCGCTCGCGCTCCTGCGGGTCGTCTACGGGGACGCGCGCATGGAGCCCCTTTCGCAGTACGCGCGCCTCGCCCGCGAGAACGGCCTCGAGGTCGACGTCGAGACCGACCTCACCGCCCGCACCCGCCCGACGTTCGACTGCTGGCGCGCGAACGCCGAGCGTCACCGCGACGAGCTCGTCACGCTCATGGGCGTCGAGGACCTCGAGCGGTTCGTCGCCTCCTGCGACGTCCTGGAGGGGTTCTGGGAGGACGGCACGCTCGGCTACGGCCTGATCGCCGCGGCCAAGCCGGCCTGAGACCTCAGCCCGGCTTGCGCGCCTCGACGTAGAGCGACTCGGGCTTGTACTCGCCGCCGTCCTCGCCGCGGTCGAGCCCGAAGCCGTCCCAGCCCTCGATGGAGCTCTCGTCGAACGTCACGCGGCGCACGTCCACGTACCCCGTGCGCCGCAGCAGCTGCGAGAGGTTCTTCACGTCGTACATCCACTGGTGGGTCTCCCCGCGCTTGCGGGCGTCGCCGAGGATGCGGTTCTCGATGAACCGGCGGGGCCGGGACTGCAGGCTCGTCCCGTGCGCCTCACGGCGGACCGACTGCTCGAGGATCGCGGCGACGTAGACGTCGTGGTCCCCCTCCTCGCGCTCGAGGTCCGCGAGGGCGGCCCGCATGGCGGCCTCGAGGTCGGGCACGGAGATGCGCTGGATCCCGCCCGGCTTGAGGACGCGGAGGATCTCGCGCATGAACCCCTCGGCGACGGGCCGGTCGAGGTGCTCGAGCAGGTGGGAGTGGTAGACCGCATCGACGCTCGCGTCCTGCGCGGGGATCCCCTTCGAGAGATCGTGGACGAGCATGTTGTCGCCGAGCGCGGCGAGGCGCTGCGCGCGGACCTTGCCGATGAGCACCGGGGCGACCCTGCGGGCGACACGCGACTTCGCGAGCCGCTGGTAGATGCCCCAGTCGATGTTCACGACCGACGGGTCGTCGCTCGTCTTGTAGCCGCACCCGAGGTTGAGGATCCTGCGGTCGCACGCGACCCGGGTGTGCTGCTCGGTGATGCTCACGCAGTCAGACCTCCATCGACGACGATCGTCTGGCCTGTGACGAAGCGGGCCCCCTCCGACGCGAGGAAGGTGACGACGCTCGCGACGTCGTCGGGTTCCCCGAGACGGCCCGCCGGGGTCCGGCGGGTGATCTGCTGGAGCTGGTCCTCGTCGATGGTGCCCGACATCTCCGTGCGCAGGTAACCGGGCGCGACCGAGTTCACGGTGATCCCCCGGGACCCCAGCTCGCGCGCGAGCGCGCGCGAGAAGCCGTCGAGGCCGGCCTTCGTCGCGGAGTACGTCGCGAGGCCGCGGTAGCCCGAGAGGCCGACGACCGACGAGATGTTGATGATCGAGCCCGAGCCTTGGCGGAGCATCCTGCGCACGACCGCGCGGGTGATGTACATCGTCCCCTTGAGGTTGAGGTCGATGACCTCGTCGATCTGCGGGTCGCGGAAGATCCCGAGCACCCCCTCGCGCGCGATCCCGGCGTTGTTCACGAGCACGTCCACGGCGCCGAAGCGCTCGAGGACCGCCGCGACGAACGTGTCGCAGGCCGCCGAGTCGACGAGGTCGACGGGCATGTGGAGGAAGCGTCCCTCCAGCGCGGGGTCCGCCGCCCACCGCTCGGTCTCGGCGGTCGCGGAGCGGCTGCACGTCGCGACGGTGTCGCCGAGCGCGAGGAACGCCTCCACGATCCCCGCCCCCAGGCCGCGGCTGCCTCCGGTCACGATGACCGTCCGGGGTCCACTCATGCGTCCGTCCTCTCGTCGTCGTCCGTCGCCCCGCGGCGACGGACCAGCTTGTGACCCATCGTCGCGAGCTCCGCGACGAACCGGATGATGCGCGGCCGCGCCGCGCGCGGGAGATGCTGGCAGGCGCTGCGGATCTCCTCCTCCAGCGCGTCGGTGTCGACCCCCGGCCGGGCGACGACGTCGAGCGCGACGATCTGACCGGTGATCGGGTTCGAACGCGCGTACGCCGCGGCGATCGCGACACCGGGGACGGCGGCGACGACGTCCTCGACCATGATCGGGTGCACCTTCGCCCCGCCGACGTTGATGATCTCGGTGCGGCGCCCGATGAAGTGGATCCGGTCCTCGCTCACCTCCACGAGGTCGCCGGTCGCCCGCCATCCCGCGTCGGCGGCGTCTTCGCCGTGGTAGCCGAGCATGCCGATGCGGGAGCGCATCTGGATCTCGCCGTCGACGACGCGGATCTGGATGTCGGCCTCGTCGCCGCGGTCGAGGACCGTCAGGGGAAGGCCCGAGCGCCCGTCGTTGACCGACACGGCGGTGCCGAACTCGGTCGCTCCGTAGATCTGGGACACGCGCGCATCGGGGAACAGGACCCCGAGCCGGTCGAGGAGCGCCTGCGGGACGACCTCGCCGCCGAGGGTGATCTGGCGGAGGGGCAGGTCCGCGGCCGTGGTCTCGTCGAGCGTGCCGGCGACGAGCCGCCAGAACGTCGGCGTGCCGCTCGCGTGGGTGACGCCGTGCGCGCGCATCGTCTCGAGGACGGCCTGCGGCTGGCGCGACTCGGGGGCGACGAGCGTCGCCCCGCTCGCGAGCGTGTGAAGGAGGATCTGCACGCCCGCGAACTGGTTGAGGTTGTAGGCGAGCAGCCAGCGTGAACCGGGCTGCGGGTCGGGGTGGCGAACCGAGGCGACGAGGCGCGCCCAGTCGTGACGCGCGCCTCGCTGGAAGCCCGTCGTCCCGGTCGTGAGGATGAGGACGGGCGCCGACTCCGCGCGCGGCGCGTCGCCCGCCTCGTCGAGCAGGTCGTCCGGGCCGACCACCTGGGCAGGGCCGGCCGTCTCCTCGTGATCGCTCACGACGACGTCGTGACGGAACGCCGCCGCGAGGTCGCCCGCCGGCATCTCCGGCGGGTAGACGCACGCCTCGGCCCCGGTCGCCGAGGACGCGGCGAGCAGCGCGAGCATGTCGGCGACGACCGGTGTGTCGATGCCGAAGCGCGTGAGGCCGCGGGCGCGCAGGCCCGCGGCGAGCGCGGCGGCGCGCTCGACGC
>JBFIDS010000493.1:0-3115 GCA_041603715.1 Paraconexibacter sp.
CTAGTCGCGCTTGCCGCGCCCGTAGAGCAGGCGCAGCGTCTTGCCGAGGAGCTTCGTGACGCCCGGCTTGTTCGGGTACATGTAGAGATCCTTCTTGAGCGCGAACCGCGTCACGAGGATCGACTGCTGCTGGCAGTACTTGCGGATCCCGCCGGCACCGTGCCGCGTGCCGAGCCCGGAGGCCTTCGCGCCGCCCATCGGCAGCTCCAGCGCGGTGTAGTTGACGAGCGCGTCGTTGATGCAGACCGCCCCGGACTCGATGCGGCGGCCGACGGCCTCCGCCCGCGCGGAGTCCTTGCCGAACACGCTCGCCCCGAGACCGTACGGGGAGTCGTTCGCGAGGCGGATGGCCTCCTCCGCGTCGGCGACCTTCATGATCGGGAGCGTCGGACCGAACGTCTCCTCGGTCATGCACTCCATCGTGTGGTCGACGTCGACGAGGACCGTCGGCTCGAACCAGTAGCCCTTGTTGCTCCCCCGGGTCCCGCCGACGAGCACCTTGGCACCCTTCGCCTTCGCGTCCTCGACGTGACGCTCGACGATGTCGACCTGGGGCGGGAACGTCATCGACCCGACCTCGGTCGTGCCGACCGGCCCGTCGCCCTGCCGCAGCGCCCGGACCTTCTCGGTCACCTTCGCGACGAACTCGTCGTAGACGGGCTCCTCGACGTAGACGCGCTCGACGGAGATGCACGTCTGACCGCAGTTGAACATGCTCCAGTAGACCGCGCTGTTCGCGGCGCGCTCGAGGTCGGCGTCGCGCAGGACGATCATCGGATCCTTGCCGCCGAGCTCGAGCGACACGGGCGTGAGCGTCTCGGCCGCCTTCGCCATGACCTTCTTGCCGGTCGCCGTCGAGCCGGTGAACATGATCATGTCGACCTCGTCGACGAGGGCCGCGCCCGTCGCCCCGAGCCCGGTCGCGACCTGGAAGACCCCGTCGGGCATGCCGCACTCGGCGAGGCCCTCGGCGAGCCGCAGGCTCGTGAGCGGCGTCACCTCGGACGGCTTGAGGATGACGCTGTTGCCCGCCATGAGCGCCGGGATGCAGTCGCCGAAGCTGTTCGTGAGCGGGTAGTTCCACGGGCCGATCACGCCGACGAGGCCGAGCGGCCGGTAGCGGAGCTTCAGCGCCTTGCCGGTGAGGAGCGGGTTCGCCGACTTGACCTTCTCGTCGGCGAGGTACTCCGCGGCGTGGTCGGCCCAGAAGCCGAAGGCGGAGGCGCCGTAGGCGGTCTCGGCGAGCTGCGCGTCGTCGTAGGTCTTGCCCGTCTCCGAGCGGATGACCGCGACGACGTCGTCGGCGTGGTCGAGGAGCCACTTCTGCATGCGCTTCATGATGCGCCCGCGTCCCTCGTAGCCCAGTGCCTCCCAGGCGGGCTGTGCGGCGCGCGCCCGGCGCGCCATCTCGGCGACCGCCGCGGCATCGAGGTCCGGGACCTCTGCGATGACCTCGCCCGTCGCGGGGTTCTCGACCTTGAACGTGGGGGTCTCCGTGACCCGCCCGTTCCCGTTCGCCGTCGTTTCCTCGACCGTCTCGTCGACGCTTGCCATCGCCCTCTCCCAGTACTCGACAACCTGTCAGAGGACAGCGTACCCGGTCCTGTCCGTCCGGCCAGCCCGATGGGCGCCGGCGCGCGAGCGATGACGTCGCGCGTCCCGGGCCACCCCGGGACACGCGGCGCGCGCGTCGCTCTAGTCGCTGATCGAGAGCGTCTCGATGCCGAGGGGCTCGAGCGGGCGGTCACGCCCGTCGGTCGCGGTGCCCTCGAGCTTGTCGACGACGTCCATCCCCGCGGTGACCTGCCCGAACACGGTGTGCTTGCCGTCGAGCCACGGACACTCCGGCGCGGTGACGATGAAGAACTGCGACCCGTTCGTGTTCGGCCCGGCGTTCGCCATCGCGAGCGCGCCGCGCACGATCTTGTGGCTGTTGAACTCGTCCTCGAACTGGTAGCCCGGGCCACCCGTGCCCGTCCCCTGCGGGCAGCCGCCCTGGATCATGAAGTCCTTGATGATGCGGTGGAAGATCAGGCCGTCGTAGAAGCCCTTGCCCGCGAGGTCCTTGAAGTTCTGCACGGTCTTGGGGGCGTCGTCGTCGAACAGCTCGAAGGTGATCTCACCCTCGGTCGTCGTCATGGTTGCGGTGGACACGTGGTCCTCCTTCGGTCGTCGGTCGTAGAACGTGCCGCGGCCCTGCCGCGGCGACCCGCGCGGACGCCTGGGCGCGCGCGACGGCGGTGCTGCAGCCCGCGACGCTACTACCCGAGCAACTTCAGCTCGGTGAGACGCACCGTGGATCCGCGCGTCGGCGGCTTGGCCAGCCATACGAGCAGGTAGCGCACCTTGCGCTCGCCGCCGAGCGGGACGCGCTCGATCTCGTCCCCCGCCACATTGCCGTCCTTCTTGCCCTCGTCGACGCCCGACCGCCCGCCGAAGTTCTGCCAGCGGGTGTCGAGGATGTCGGGCGGGAGCTCGGAGCCGGTCGCGCCGTAGGTCTCCACGCGGAAGCCCGGCGTGTCGGTGCGCAGCTCGAGCGCCCGGACCGACGTCGTCCTCTCGAGGTCGACGACGATGCCGACGTTCATCGGCTCGTCGGGGCTCGCGGTCCCGATCCGGAAGATCGTGTCGAGGTCGTTGTCGTAGGCGTCGGCCGGATCGCCCTTCACCGTGACGCGGCCGTACGGGTCGTAGATCGAGACCGCGTCCGCGCCGAGGTCGATCGGCGTCCGCCCCGCCGGCTCGCCGCCGGTGCTCCCGGATCCGCTCGTCGACTCGTCGGTCGAGCCGGACCCCGTGTCGGAGTCGTCGCTGTCCTCGGAGCCGCCCGAGCCCGTGCTCGGGGTGCTCGGCGTGAAGGGGGCGCTCGGCGTCACGGGGGTCGAGGGGATCACCGGCGTGACCGGGGGCGACTGGCCGGCGGGCGGCGTGGGGACGGTCGGGAGGGTGGTCGGCGGGGGCACGACCTCGCCCTCGGGCGCGACCACTCCGGGGGCCGGCGCCGGGGGCGCCGAGGCCGGAGGGAGGGCCGGGGGCGCCTGGGCCAGCGGAGTCGCGGCCGCCGGGGGCGGCGTACCGGCCTCGCGGTTGGCGTCTTCGTTGAGCGCAGCGTAGC
>JBFIDS010000494.1:0-3112 GCA_041603715.1 Paraconexibacter sp.
CAGGAGGCGATGGACGACGCGGTCGCCCGCGGTCGTCTCACGCGCGACGACGCGGAACGCCTCGTCAACGGACTGCTCAGCATGGGCCGCCAGCAGACGCAGGACGTCATCGGCGAGCTCGAGCAGATCGTCGACAAGGGCCGCAGCGAGGTCGACGTCGCCGCCAAGCGGGTCCGGGGCGCCTCCGACAAGATGCGGCGCGCGACGAAGCTCGGCGCGTTCCCCATCGAGCGCTACGACGAGCTGACGGCGGCGGCGGTCACCGGGCAGCTCGACGACCTCGCCCCCGCGGACCTCCGCCGCGTCCGCGACTACGAGAAGCGCAACGCGAACCGCAAGTCGGTCCTCGCCGCGATCGACAAGGCGCTCGCCTGAACCCGCCCGACGCGGGCTCCGGTCAGGTGCCCGCCGCCGCGATCTCGTCCGCCCGCACGTAGTCGGCCGCCGTGAGGAGCGGGTCGGCGTCGACGAGCCACGGCGCCCCGGGCCACGCGAGGCCGGTCGCGGACGCCATCCGCCGCGCGTAGCGCTCCTTCAGCTCCTCGACCGGCCCGTGGTCGAGGAGGTCGAGCTCGTGGAGGAGGCGCGCGGCCTGCCGGCGCCGCCGGAGCAGCGTCGCCGAGGCGATGTGCGCGCGCACGCGCGCTTCGTCACCGTCGGGGACGTGGCGCTCGAAGCGGAACGCGGCGGCCTCGCTGACGTGGGCGGGGACGAGGTGACGCTCCTCGAAGCGCCACGCCGGGTCGCGCCGGGCGAGGAGCAGCGCGTGCCCGGCCTCGTGGAACACGGCCTCGGCGGCCTCGTGACCTCCGCCCGCGGCCACGACGAGGTGGATCTCCCCCGGCACGCGGACCGCGGCGACGAACGCCCGCGGCGACTTCCCGGGCCGGGGGTCGACATCGAGCGTGAACCCCGGCTCGTCGGGGTCCGCCCCCTCGGCGACCAGGGCGGACCGCAGCGCCGGAAGGAGCGCGTCCGCGGGGAACGCCGGGTCGGCCCACGCAGCCCGATGCCAGCGCGGGACGTCGGCGCGGGAGCGGGCCTCGTGCAGGGTCGGCGGCTCCGTCTCGCGCAGCAGCCGCTCGGCGCGACCCGCGAGCGCGCCCAGGTCGACCCCGGTCATCGCGGTCCACAGGGCCCGGGCCGAGGGCCAGCCGAGCGCCCGGACCTCGTCGCGCACGCGTCCGAGGGCAGCGGCCGCCGGCGGCGTGAGCTGCTCGGCGGCGAGGGCGAGCCGCTGCTCCTCGAGGCCGCGCCGCACGCGCGCGTCGGGTTCGGCCGCGAGGGCCGCGGTGAGGCGCGCGAGGCCTCCGGTGGCCTCCTCGCGGGCCCGCTGGGCGTCGTGCGGGGCCGCGACCGCCCGCAGCCGCGCGGAGACCGCGAAGCGCCACAGCCGACGTGCACCGGCGTTCCCGGTCTCCGCCTCGGTGGCGAGGCCGTCGATCGCCGCATCCGTGAAGCAGTCCGCGTGGGCGGCATGGAGGGACGCCGGATCCCACGCCGCGTCGAGCCCTGCGAAACGCCGGTGATGCGCCCGTCCCCACGCGGTCGCGTACTCCTGCGCGGCGGTCCGGTAGGCGGCGAGGTCCATGCGGCTGCCATCCTCCCATCGATGGACGCCACCGCCACGACCCGCCCCCAGAACGGAGACGTCCTCGACCTCACCGTCGATGCGCTCGCCCACGGGGGCAACGGGGTCGCGCGCCACGACGGCGGCTACGTCGTCTTCGTCCAGGGCGCGATCCCCGGCGACCGGGTGCGCGCGCGCATCACGAAGCGCAAGCGCCACTACGGTGAGGCCCGCCTCCTCGAGGTCCTCGAGCCGAGCCCCGATCGCATCCCGGCGGTCGCCGACCACCCCGGCGCGCCGTGGCAGGTCCTCCCGTACGCCCGCCAGCTCGAGATCAAACAGGAGCAGGTCGAGGACGCGCTGCGACGCATCGGCAAGCTCGACGGCTTCGCGATGGAGCCGATCGTCCCGGCGGTCGCCGAGTGGGGCTACCGCAACAAGCTCGAGTTCTCCTTCGGCGTCGACCCCGACGCGGAGGGAGGCATCGTCTGCGGCTTCCACGCGCCCGGATCGTGGGAGACGATCGTCGACGGTGCCTCGCTCCTGGGCTCCGAGCGCGCGAACCGCGCCCGTGAGCAGGCGCTCGCGTGGGCTCGCACGCAGGGCCTCGACGCCTACGACCGGCGGACGAAGAAGGGCTACCTGCGCAACCTCGTGATCCGCGAGGGGCGACGGACCGGCGAGCTGCAGGTCCGGGTCGTCACCTCGCCCGGTGAACTGGACGCCGATGCCCTCGAAGCCGCCGTCGAGGCCGACAGCCTCGTGTGGACGGTCGCGGAGGGCTCCGGGGAGACGACCGCCGGAGGCCGCTCCGAGCTCGTCGCCGGCCGGCCGGCGATCCACGAGGAGCTCTGCGGCCTGCGCTTCACGGTGAGCGCCGAGGCGTTCTTCCAGACGAACACCGAGATGGCGGAGGAGCTGTACGCGATCGCCGCCGAGTACGCCGAGCTGAAGGGCTGGGAGCGCGTCTACGACCTGTACTGCGGGATCGGCACGATCGGGCTCACGCTCGCGCAACGGGCCGGCGAGGTCTGGGGCCTGGAGATCGTCGAGCAGGCCATCGACGACGCGATCGCCAACGCGAAGGCGAACGAGATCGGCAACGCCCACTTCTTCGCCGGTGATGTGCGCCTCGCGCTGAGCGAGCTCGCCGCGAAGGCGAAGAAGCCCGATGTCGTCGTCGTCGATCCACCGCGCGCGGGGCTCTCGCAGAAGATCGTCCGCCGGATCGTCGAGACGGCGCCGAAGCGGATCGTCTACGTGAGCTGCAACCCGACGACGCTCGCGCCGAACGCGGCGCAGCTCGTCGAGGCCGGGTACGTGCTCGAGAAGGTCCGGCCGGTCGACATGTTTCCCCAGACGCCCCACATCGAGACCGTCGCGCTGCTGCGCGCGGGCCCCGATGGGGTGCGCAACCCCGAGCGCGAGCAGGCCTGAGCGCGGGCCGGCGCGCGCCCGCCGCGCCGGCGGCCGGGGCGGGGGCGTCTCAGGCGGGGGCGGCGGCGCGCTCGCCGGCGATGACGGTCGTCACCGGCAGGCCGA
>JBFIDS010000495.1:0-3094 GCA_041603715.1 Paraconexibacter sp.
CGGCGCGCTCGCCGGCGATGACGGTCGTCACCGGCAGGCCGAGCCCGCTGACCTTGCTCGGCAGGTCGAGGTGGAGCCAGCGCGAGACGCGGTGGCTGAGCGTCGAGATGATCACCTCGTCGAACCCGACGAGGTTGATCGCGTCCTGGATCGCCGCCATCGGGTCCGAGTCGCCGATGAGGCCCTCGACGGGCTTCCCGGCGGCCTCGCTGAGGAGCGGCATGGCGAGATCGAGGACCGCCATCACCTCCGACTCCGGTGTCTCCTCGGGGTCGACGAAGCGGTGCAGTCCGTGCGCGGTGTTGGGGACGAGCAGCGTGAACTCGACCGGTCCCCGCTCCGCGCGCTCGCGCACCGCCTGGACGAGCGCGGGGGTCGCGGCCGTCTTGTGCGCGACGACGAGGACGCGGGTCGGCGTGGAGGCTTCCATGGGGTTCCCTTCGGCGGGGTTGTGACGATCGCCACGATCAAAGCACTCGCATGAAGCGACCGCAAGGGTGACCCCGGCCGATCGGCGATCATGGGGACGTGACCACCCCGACCGAGCGCGTCCCGCGCTTCGCCCTCGCGCTCACGGTCAGCGGCGTCGTCCTCTGCGTCGCGCTCGTCCTCCTCGTGCCGGACCTGCGCGACCTCGCCTCGGCGGCCTTCTCCGGTGACACCGAGGCGGTCCGCGAGCGGATCGACGGACTCGGGGCCTCCGGCGTCCTCCTCCTCTACGCGTTCATGGGCGTGCACGTCGTCGTGCCCTATCCCTCGGAGGTCCCGAGCGCGGCGGCGGGGTACGCCTACGGTCTCGGCCCGGGGTTCCTCATCGCGATCGTCGGCTGGACGGCCTCCGCGGTCGGGACCTACTACGTCGGGCGTCACATGGGGCGCCCGGCCATCCGGCGCCTCGTCGGCCCCGAGCGCTTCGTGACCGCCGAGCAACTCGTCGCTCGGGGCGGGGCCGGCGCGCTCCTCGCGGCGCGGCTGATCCCGCTCGTCCCGTTCAGCCTCATCGGGTACGTGGCCGGTGCCGCCCACGTGCCGCTGCTGCGCTTCATGTGGACGACGGTGGTCGGCTTCGCGCCCCTCACCCTCGCCTGCGTCTACCTCGGCACGCGGCTCGACTCGATCCACCTCGACGACCCGCGCCTGTGGCTCGCGCTCCTCCCGCTCCTCCTCGCGATCGGCGCCGGCGTGTGGGTCGAGCGACGCCGGCGGCTCGCGGCGGCGGCGACCGCGGCGGCCCCCGAGAAGCCCGCGGGCTGACCGGCGACGCGCTCAGCCGCCGAGCTCGTCGCGCAGCGCGGCGAACTCCGCGCGCAGCGCGACCAGCTCGCCGCGCAGCGCGTCGACGTCGGCGCGCAACCGGACCACCTCGTCGGGGTCGGGTCCCGGCGGTGGCGGGGACGGCGCGACGTCCGGGATCGGATCGGTCGCGGCCGCAGGCCCGCTCCCCGGCTGCGGCGACGGCGGCGTGAGGGACGGTGACGGTGGGACGGCGGTCTCGCCCGGCGGTCGCGCGACCTCCGGTGCCCCCGCCTCGTCGCCACCCCCGAGGGTCTGGGCGAAGCGGTCCTCCTTCTGGCCCGGGCGGCGGCCGATCCGCTCGACGTGCCCGCGTGCGATGAGCTTCTCGAGCGTGTGGTCGACGTCCTCGAGCGACGCGAAGTGGTGCATGCGCTCCGTGCGCCCCTTCAGCTCGCCCGGGGTCTGGGGGCCGCGGAGCATGAGCACGCAGAGCACGGAGATCTCGTCGTCCCCGATCGTGAGCGCCTCGTCGAGGAGGTGCCGGTACTTCGCCGTCCGGGAGCCCTGGCCACTCGCCAGCCGGGACCAGCGGCGCCGGCCCAGGCGCTGGGCGGCCTCGCGGACCGTGTGCTCGTCGTAGTCGACGACGGGATCGCGGTTCGTCGACTGGTTGCACGCCTGGCGCAGCGCGTTGAGCGACAGCGGGTAGTGGTCGGGCGTCGTGCGCTGCTTCTCGATGAGGCAGCCGAGGACGCGGATCTCGGCGGCGTCGGGGTCCACGACGCGGACCCTACCGCCGCGTCTCGTAGGGTGCCTCTCATGCGAGCAGCGACGATCAGAGACGGCGCCGTCGGCGTCGAGGAGCACCCCGATCCCGTCCCCGGCGCAGGCGAGGTGCTCGTCCGCGTCCGCGCGGCGGGCCTCAACGGCGCGGACATCCTCCAGCGCAAGGGCGCCTATCCGGCCCCTCCCGGATCCCCGCCCGACATCCCCGGGCTGGAGCTCGCCGGTGAGGTCGCGGGCCTCGGGCCCGGCGTGACGCGCTTCGCCGAAGGGGACCGCGTGATGGCGATCGTCGGGGGTGGCGGCCAGGGCGAGCTGTGCGTCGTCCACGAGCGCCAGCTCATGCCGGTCCCCGACGCGCTGGACTGGCCGATGGCGGGCGGCACCCCGGAGGTGTTCACGACCGCGCACGACGCCGTCTTCACGCAGTGCGGCCTCGTCGCCGGCGAGCGGCTCCTCGTCCACGGTGCCGCGGGGGGCGTGGGCACCGCCGCGGTGCAGCTCGGCCGCGCGGCCGGCGCGCACGTCACCGCGACGGTCCGCAACGCCGACCTGCGCGACGCGGTCGGCGAGCTGGGCGCCCACGCGGTCCTCAATCCCGAGGACTTCGTCGACCACGGGCCCTACGATGTCGTGCTCGAGTTGGTCGGCGCGCCGAACCTCCCGTCGAACCTCAAGGCGCTCGCGACCGGCGGCCGGATCGTCGTGATCGGGGTCGGCGCGGGGCCGAAGGCGGAGGTCAACCTCCTCGCCCTCATGGGCAAGCGCGCGACGCTCCGCGCGTCGACGCTCCGCGCGCGGCCGCTCGAGGAGAAGGCGATGACGGCGCGCGCCGTCGAGCGCTCCGTCCTCCCGCTCGTGGAGCGCGGTGAGGCCCGGGTCCCGGTCGCGGAGACCTTCCCGCTCGATCGCGTCCACGACGCCTACGAGCGCTTCGCCGCCGGCGGCAAGCTCGGGAAGATCGTCCTAGAGATGTAGCGCCCCAGGACCCCGCGGGCGCGGGCGCCCCGTCCGCGCCCGAAGTGTTCGAGGACCTTCCGGGTGGTCCGGAACGTCCTCGAACACCTCACCGCCG
>JBFIDS010000496.1:0-3090 GCA_041603715.1 Paraconexibacter sp.
GCGAGCGTGACCCCGGCCGCGGCGAGCGCTCCGGGGAGGGCGCCCGCGAGGAGGTCGCGCAGGGCCCGGCGGTCGACGTCGTCGCGCTCGAGCCAGTCGAGCGTCGCCGCCTCGACGAAGCCGACCCAGCCGCGGACCGCGATCCGCACGAGCGGGTCGGCCGCCCTCTCCGAGTCGATCGGGAGGTTCGCGATCGTCCTCTCGACGAAGCGGGTGCGCGAGGTCTCGACGAGCGCGTTGACGACGCTGTCCGCGCCGATGCCGGCGCGCAGGAGCGCCGACCAGCCCTCCGCGAAGGTCACGACGTAGTCGAGGTAGGCATCGAGCGAGGCGACGAGCACGGCCGCCGGATCGAGACCGGGATCGGGCGCCGTCGCGGTGTGGAGGTTCTCCACCGCCCGCTCGACGACCGCGACGTAGAAGTCCCGTTTCGTCGGGAAGTAGTGGTAGAGCAGGCCCTTCGAGATCCCGGCCGCCGTCGCGATCTCGTCGATGGAGATGGCGTCGAACGACCGGGAGCTGAAGAGGTCGGTCCCGAGCGCGAGGAGCTGCTCGCGGCGCTCCTCGGTGCTCAGTCGCTCACGTCGCTTCGCGGGTGGCACCCGCGGGACCGTAGCGCCGCCGCGCGCCCCGCGCCGGGCGCGGCTGCCCGCCACGCGGGACCGGACCGGTCGGCGGTGCCGCGAGCCGCGAGAGCCCCCACGCGAGGCTGAGGAGCAGCGCACCCGAGATCGCGAGCACGATGGCGTACCCCGCGGAGGTGAGCCAGCCCGCGACGTCGGTCTTCGCCTCGCGCTGCAGCACCGACTTGTCCGAGACGAGCTCACGGGTGAAGGCGGCGGCCGCCGGGACCTCGGGCGCGGGGATCGCCTCGTCGCGCGGGAGGAACAGCGGCGCGCTCGCGAGCGTCCCCGAGTCGTGGTAGCGGAGGACCGCCTTCCATTCCCCGTGCACGGGGATCGGCTCGGTCGTGCGGTACACGCCCGGCCCGACCCGCTCGAGATGGTCGACGACGAGCTTGCCGCCGCCCTGCCAGGCCGTGACCGTGAGCCAGCGCGCGTCGTCGGCCCGCGCCGGCGGCGTCACGCGGATCTCGGCCGACACCGTCCGCGCGCCCGGGTCCGCGCCCGTGACGTCGGCGAGGACGACCTGCGCGCGCAGTCCCGACGGATCGGAGGTCGCAAGGCCGTAGGTGACGGCGAGCGCGAGCAGCGCTCCGCAGGCGACCGGGACGGCGAGCCGACGCGACCATGCCGCGCCGGCGTCGGTGACGACGCCGCGCACCGACCTCTTCGCCTCCGCGTCGCCGGGCGCCCGCAGCGCCGCGCCGACCCACGCGCCGAGGACGCCGCCGGCGAGCCCGGTGACGAGCCCGACGCCGAGCGCCTCGGGGAGCATCGCGGCGGGCCAGGGGATCGGCATCCAGACCTGCGTCCACGCGTGCTCGGTGAGGAGCCCGACCGTTCCGATCGCGGCACCGGCGAGGGCACCGAACCGCAGCGGGTCACGCCGGACGACCGCGAGGAGCGCGATGGCCTCGACGATGAGGGCCGCCCCGATGTAGAGGGGGAAGTGCGGGGTCGTCTCGCCGAGGACGGGGCCGACGAGCACGGTGACCGCGCCCCGGATGAGGAAGAAGTGCAGCACGACGCCGAGCGCGGCGCCCGGCCCGAGGAACACGCGGGCGCTGACGAGCGCGACGCTCGCGGCGATGGTGATGAGCGCCGGCTGCAGGATGAGCGCGAACTGCGGCACCCCGAAGTCGAACTCGGCCTGGAAGGTCGACAGCCCGACGAGGAAGCCGCCGCCGATGCCGAGGTACTGCATCCGCATCGAGCGCCGCCACGAGGGGTGCGTCGGTCCCATCGGTGCATCCGCACCGGCCGCGCGGGCCTCCGAGGGCGCGTCGCGCTCGGCGGCGCGCTGGCCCTCGACGAGGAGGACGGCCATGCCGACGAGCGTCATGCCGGCACCGCCGATGAGCATGAGGTGGGTCGGGCCCCAGAGGGTGACGTCCTGGCCGAAGAGCCGGTGCCAGAGATCGTCGAGCGGGAAACCCGCGAGCGAGAAGGCCGCGCAGCAGACGATGAGGACGCCCCCGAGCGGCGCGTACCAGTCACGCGTGACGCGGACGGACCCGGGACTCGGGCGGCGGCCGTGCGGCGCGAGGACGATCGCGAGGAAGCCGGCGGCGAACACGCCGAACAGCCCGACGAGGATGAGGTAGTGCGCCGGGTTGGCGAGCGGACCGGCGTCGCGGCCCTGGTCGATGTGCAGGGAGATGTCCCAGTACATCCCGACGAGAGCGACGACGAGGGCGCCGCCGGCGAGCGCGATCGGGAGCGCCGACCAGCCGGGGACCCCCATGATGCGCTCGGAGAGCGCCGAGAGGCGCGCGAGGATCTGCGTGCGGCCGGCCCGGTGGGCGAGCCCGAGGGTGCCGAGGGCGACGGTGGCGAGGGTCGCCCCGCCGGTGGCGATCGCGACCTCTCCGAGGGCGGCGCCCCCGGCCGGCTCGGCGGCCGCGGCGCTCGCGAGGGTGGTCGTCAGAAGTGACATGAGACGATGCTACATCGATTGATGTCACGATTGGAGCGATAGATTCGCCGTGTGAGCGACGTCACGGACCCGGCCCCCGCCGCCGAACTCACCATCGAGGAGCTGTCCGCCCGGACCGGGATGACGGTGCGCAACATCCGCGCCCACCAGTCACGCGGGCTCGTGCCCGGTCCGGTCGTGCGCGGGCGCACCGGCTACTACGGCCAGGCGCACGTCGACCGGCTCCAGCTCATCCGCGACATGCAGGCCGACGGGCTCAACCTCGCGGCGATCGCGAAGCTCGTCGGCTCCGGCGGCGAGGAGTTCGCGGGCTTCCGCCAGGCGCTCGCCCAGCCGTTCGAGAGCGGGGGGATGGAGATCATCGACGGCGCCGACCTCGTCGGGATGCTCGGCGGCGACGTCTCCCCCGAGAACGTCGCACGGGCCGAGAAGCTCGGGATCGTCCGGCCGCTCGGTGACGGCCGCTACGAGTCGAGCGCCCGCATCATCCGCGCCGCGACCGAGGTCGGGCGGATCGGCATCGACGCCGAC
>JBFIDS010000497.1:0-3074 GCA_041603715.1 Paraconexibacter sp.
GCCTCGCTGCCTCCGACGTCGCGCGGCGCGAGGCGGCCCTCCGCGACCGCCTCGGCCCGACGGTCGCGGTCGTCGTCGCGCGCGGCGACATCGCGGCGGGTGACCGGCTGACCGCCGCCCGGCTCGCGGTCCGCCACGTCCCGGCCCGCTACGCGCCCCGCGCCGCGCTCGCGCGTCCTTCCGCGCTCGTCGGCCTGCGCGCCGAGGTCGCGATCGACGCGGGCACCGACCTCGTCGCCGTGCTCGTCGGCGACGGGACCGACGACCCCGGGCCGGGGGTCCCCGTACGGCCAGGGGAGCGGATCGCCGAGCTCGTCGCGCGCGGGTCACCGGCGCTCGTCGAGGTGGGCTCACGGGTCGACGTCCTCGTCACGCGGGACGGGCCGGACGGCCGCGACGGACGGACGGAGCTCGCTCTCGAGGACGCCGAGGTGCTCGCGGCCGCCCCGGCGCCCCCCGCGGACGGGGACGGTGGCGGCGGTGCGTCGCGTGTCGCGGTGTCGCTGCGGGTGACGTTGCGCCAGGCGGTCGCGCTCACCGCGGCCGAGCAGTACGCGCGGGAGGTACGCGTCCTCCCGCGGGCGGCCGGTGATCGCGCGGGCGCCCGGTGAGCGGGTGTGCGGCGACGACGGGCGCGGCGGACCGGGCGGGCGCAGCGGGGGTGTCCAGCGGGCGGTGGACGATCTCAAGCTCCGTCATGGGACGCCGATACGCCCACGTGGGCCACGTCCCGTGTCCCAAGGACCCCGAGAGCGATGACCGAACTCATTCCGCGCCGTACGGCCGCCCTGCTCACGACGATCGTTGCTGCGCTCATCGCGTCGCTGCTCGTCCCGCTCGCCGCCTCCGCCGCCAAGTCGCAGACCCGCCAGTCCCTGTACCCGTCCGTCACGAAGGTGGCCCCGCTCGCCGCCGGCATCGGGGACCGGTTGATCATCAGTGGCAAGGGCTTCCGCAAGGGCAAGTTCAAGAACACGGTCGTGTTCAAGCGTGATGGCAAGAGGGCGATCTTCGTCCGCGCGACGGGCACCTCCACAAAGCGCATCTCGGTGAAGATCCCGACGAAGATGCTCCCGCATCTCGGGCGCAGGAAGGGCACGCCGGTGATGACGCGCTTCCGCGTCCGCGTGCTCGCACGCCGCTTCGGCAAGCGCTACACGTCGGCGAAGAAGTCTCCGCGGATCGGGCCCGTGGCCACGGGCGCGAAGGGCTCCGCGAGTGACTGCGACGGGGACGGGACGCCCAACGCGCGAGACACCGACGACGACAACGACGTCCTCGCCGACACGCTCGAGAAGTCGCTCGGGACCGATGCCTGCAAGGCCGACAGCGACGGCGACGGAATGAGCGACGGGTGGGAGCACCACTCGGCGCTCGACCGCAACGCGAAGGCCAAGCCGTCGAGGTCCGCGACACGGCCCTACCCGAACGCCCTCGACGCCAAGGACGCCCTCGTCGACCACGACGGCGACGGCCTCTCGAACGTCGAGGAGTTCGTCGCCTGGGTCGTCACCGGTGCACGGCTCTCCGCGGCCGACTCCGACCCCCATACGAGCCCGCTCTCCTACAGCGGCACGAACCCGAACTCCGCCGGTCGCGCCCGGCGCCCGGACGGCGTCGCCTACATGGACCGCGACGGCAACGGCTTCCTCTCCGACTTCGAGCGCGACGCCGACGGCGACGGAATCCCGAACATGGACGAGAACCGCGGGCCCGTCGACGCGGCGCGTCACGCGACGGAGCAGCCCGCGGGCGATCTGCGCTTCTACGACTACGGCCTGTTCGGCTCCCTCTACCTCGAGAAGTTCGCGACGGCCGAGAGCGCGCAGGACAGCCCGGTGTGCGGCGGGATCAACCAGGTGCCGTTCTACTGCGTCGACAAGAACGAGGCGAAGGTCCAGGTCGCGAAGGTCGAGACGCTCGACTTCGCCGACGCGGACTCGGACGGGGACGGCATCCGCGACGGCGACGACGACGTCGACCACGACGGCCTCGCGAACCTCGGCGAGTACATCACCGAGATCGTGACCGCGCCCTCCGAGCGCCGCTTCGGCCACCTCGACGGGTGCGTCCCGAACGTCGACTCGGCGTCGTGCCTCGTCGGCAACGCCGACGTCGACGGCGACGGCGTCCCGAACCGCGTCGACGACGACGACGACGGCGACCTCCTCAGCGACGCCTACGAGCGGTCGATCAGCACGAACCCGCTCATGGCGGACACCGACCGCGACGGCATCCTCGACGGCTTCGAGGTGCTCTCGGCGCTCGACCTCAACTCGGTCGCGCTTCCCTACCCCGGCAAGCGGCCCTACCCCAACGCCCTCGACAAGGAGGACGCGGCGATCGACCACGACGGCGACGGCCTCACCCTCTCCCAGGAGCAGAAGGCCTGGTTCCATGCCGGCGGTGGGCTCCCGCTCAGCTACTCCGACGGTCAGCAGTGGACCGGCGGCAAGGTCCCGGCGGCGAGCTTCCCGGCCGGCTTCGACCTCGACGGCAACGGCACGATCAGCGACGACGAGAAGGACGTCGACAACGATGGGCTCAGCAACTGGGCCGAGGTCGCCGGTCCGCTGAGCGGCCCGGAATGGTGGGATCGCTACGTCGCGGATCGCCGCAACCTCACCGGGGGCTGCGACCCGCAGCGCTACGTCGAGACGCCGTACCCGGCGCCCGTCTACGCCGGCCTCGAGTTCACCGACCCGGACTCCGACGGCGACGGCATCGTCGACGGCGTCGACGACATCGACCACGACGGGTTCACCAACCGTGACGAGCAGCAGCGGTCGGAGGCCCCGGGCGCCCACTGGTGCGACACGTACGTGTCGGTCGGCGGCGTGATCGGCGACCCCGGCCACAACTGGAACGGGATGGCGACGTTCGCCGAATTCGGCACGCCCGACCCGAACGCGCGCGTCCAGCCGTTCAACCCGTGCAAGCCGGTCTACTCCGACGCCTGCCATCTCCGTGTGCCGCTCGGCTACTACAAGGAGATCGCGCCGACGGACACCGATCCGGGCTACCTCGAGGACTGGGCGAGCCCGATCCGACCGTAGCCATCGGCGGCGCCGACC
>JBFIDS010000498.1:0-3072 GCA_041603715.1 Paraconexibacter sp.
CGCCTTGCGGACGTGGTCGACCTCGACGGCTCCGGCCGTGACGATCGCGGCGGCCGCGATGCCCGCCGCCGCCTTCGTCCCGATCGTCGAGAGGCCGGCACCGATCGCCGAGCCGCCGCCGAACCCGGCGACCGCGCTCGCGCCGGCGGTCCCGGCCGCGGCACCCGTGCCGGCGGCACCCTGGGCGAGGATGAACTTCTTGAGCAGGAGGAGCGGGCCGACCGGGAAGACCGCGGCGAGCGCGCGGTCGGTCGAGCGGAGCTGCTTGCGGAACGCGGCGCACCGGTCGCACTGGCGCACGTGGCGCCGGGCGGGCGGGGTGCTGCGCTTGAGGCCCTCGGCGACCTCCGCGAGCTCCTCGCGGACCTCCTCGCAGCTGAGGCGCCGCGCCTCGGCGGCCTCGGCGAGGGACACGCGCGCCCGGACGAGGAGCGACTTGACGGAGGGGACCGTCGTCTCCATCGCCTCGGCGATCTGGTCGTAGGAGAGCGCGTCGATCTCCCGCAGGAGCAGTGCGGTGCGCTGCGTCTCGGGGAGTTCCTGGACGTCGGAGACGAGCTGGCGGAACTCCTCGCGCTTGTGGACCCGGTCGGCGGTCGTGGCCCCGTTGTCGGCGAGGTGGACGTCCATCGAGTCGACGCCGATCGCCTGCTGGCGGCGAAGGTGGTTCAGGCACCGGTTACGCGCGATCCGGTACAGCCAGGGCCGGGCGTTGATCGGCCGCTCGTCGCCGAGCATTGCGTTGAACGCGGCGGCGAAGACCTCCTGCAGCACGTCCTCGGCGTCCTCGCGCGACCCGAGCATGTGCCGGCAGAACGAGAGCAGCCGGGACTGGTAGCGCCCGACGAGCGCCTCGTAGGCGGCCTGGTTCCCGCGGCGCGTGAGCACGACGAGGCGCTCGTCGCTCTGCAGGCGCAGGAGCGGCGTCGGGCCTCGCAGCCCCGTGTGGCCGGTGGTGTCCAGTGTGGCGGGAAAGTCCATGGAAAACGGCGCCTCGAAGGCGCGAACACGAGCATGGCAGCAGAGTTGCCCCTCGTGGGCTCGCTCTCACGATGCCCTCATGCTGGGGTGGTCAAACCCGGTCACATGTTGAGAGTGGATGTTTGGCGCAAGTTCCCCCTGCGACACGCGTTGCGACGTTGTGGGAGAGGGCGGCACGATGCCGCCCGAGGTCGGGAGAGAGAGGACCGCCGCTTGCGGCACTCGAGGACGATCGGTCGTGCGATGGCGCTGGGCGCGGGCCTGTTCGTGCTCGCCGCCGTCGCGATCGTCGTGCTCGGCGGGGGTTCCTCCTACACGGTCACGGCGCAGTTCCAGAACGCGAGCCAGCTCGTCAACGGCAACCTCGTCCAGGTGGCCGGGCGGGCGATCGGCAAGGTGAGCGAGATCGAGCTCACCGACGACGGGCAGGCGGCCGTCACGCTCGAGATCACCGACGAGGGGTACACCCCGCTGTCGCGCGGAACGCTCGCCACGGTCCGGCAGGCCTCCCTCTCCGGAGTCGCCAACCGCTACATCGACCTGCGCCTCGGCGCCGCCGGCGAGGGGGAGATCCCCGACGGCGGCACGCTCGGCGCCACGAGCACCACGAGCGCCGTCGATCTCGACCAGCTCTTCAACACCTTCGACCCGACGACCGCCAAGGGGCTCCAAAGGGTCATCCAGGGCTTCTCCCGCAGCTACGAGGGCGAGGGCGACGCGACGAACGCCGGATGGCTCTACCTCAACCCGTCGCTCGCCGCCTCCGCCCGCCTGTTCCGGGAGGTCAACCGCGACACCCCCCTGCTCGAGCGGTTCATCGTCGCAAGCTCCGCTCTCGTCTCCGACGTCGCGGAGCGCCGGGACGAGGTCTCGGGACTCGTCGACGGCCTCGCCCGGACGACCCAGGCGCTCTCCCGTGACCGCGGGGCTCTCGCCGAGTCGATCCAGCGCCTTCCGGCGTTCATGCGCCGCTCGAACACGACGTTCGCGGCGCTGCGCACGACCCTCGACGACCTCGATCCCCTCGTCGCGGAGAGCCGCCCGGCGGTGCGCGCGCTGCGGCCGGTGGTCAACGAGCTGCGCCCGCTCGCCCGCGACGCGCGCCCCACGCTGCGCGACCTGTCGCGCCTCGTACGCGCCCGCGGCGCCGACAACGACCTCGTGGAGCTGCTGCGCGCCCAGCCGGAGCTCGACCGGATCGCGACGAGGACGGCGCGCCGTGCCGGCGAGGACCGCGAGGGCGCCCTGCCCGCGAGCACCCGCGCCCTCCTCAGCTCGGTCCCGCAGCTCGGCTACGCGCGCCCCTACGCGGTCGAGCTCACCGGGTGGTTCGACGACTTCAGCCATTCCGGCCTCTACGACGCGCTCGGCGGGGCGAGCCGTCCGGGCCTCCACGTCAACGCCTTCACGTTCCTCAACGGCACGTTGCAGCCGATCCCGCCGGAGCTGCGGGCCGAGGCCTTCGACGCGGTCGCCCAGCTGAACCAGCGCAACCGCTGCCCCGGGGCGCTCGAGCGCGGCGGCATCTGGAAGCCGACCCCCGACTACAACTGCGACGAGCGTCAGGTGCCCCCGGGCCGATGAAGCGCGTCGCCGCCCTCCTCCTCACCGTCCTCGGACTCGTCGTCTGGGGCCTCGCCACGGGCGCGGGCGACGACGGGACCTCGGATGCATCCCGCTACAGCGCCGAGATCGACAACGCCTTCGGCCTGATCGAGGGTGGGGACCTCAAGATCGCGGGCGTCCGCGCGGGGAAGATCACCGGCCTCGATCTCGACCGGCGCACCCGCCGCGCGATCGTCGAGTTCGAGGTGACCGAGACGGGCTTCGGCTCGCTGCGCAGCGACGTGACCTGCGAGTCGCGCCCGCAGTCGCTCATCGGCGAGTACTTCCTCGACTGCCTGCCCGGGACCTCGGCGCGCGAGCTGCCCCCCGGCACGCGCATCCCGGTCTCGCAGGTCGCCTCGACGATCCCGCCCGATCTCGTCAACAACATCCTGCGCCGGCCCTATCGCGAGCGGCTCGCGATCATCCTGGGCGAGCTCGGCGCGGGCGTCGGTGGCAACGGCGAGAACCTCGCCGCCGCGCTGC
>JBFIDS010000499.1:0-3065 GCA_041603715.1 Paraconexibacter sp.
CCGTCGTCGACGACGAGGACAGGGGGCGACAGGCGCTCGCGCGAATCGGAGCGCCAGCGGCCCGAGATCCGAATGAGGACGTTCTGGGGGCCGGCGGCGACGTGCTCGAACGTCTCGACGTCGAAGGCGGGATGTCGTGGGCTCATGGGGGGTGGTCCACGGGAAGCGGGGAGTCTAGGACGCCTCCGCGCCACCCGGCGGCACGTCCCCGAGCGCGTCGAGGGCCCGAGCGAGCACGAGCTCGGGTGCGGCGGCCGCATCGAGAACGCGGAAACGGTCGGGTTCGGCCTCCGCGAGGGCGTCGTAGGCGGCCGCGATCCGGGCGAAGAACTCCTCCGGGGCCTGCTCCAACCGGTCCGCCGCCTCGCCGCGCACGCCCTGGCGCGCCCGGCCCTGGGCGGGGTCGATACGCAGCAGCAGGGTGCGGTCGGGGGTGAGTCCGCCGGTCGCCATCGCGTTGACGGCGCGGACGGCCTCGACGCCCAGCCCGCGACCTGCGCCCTGGTAGGCGAGCGAGCTGTCGACGAAGCGGTCGAGGAGCACGAGGTCCCCCGCGTCGAGCAGGGGGCGAATGCGCTCGGCGACGAGCTGGGCCCGGGCGGCGGCGAAGAGGAGCGCCTCGGCGGCAGCGTCGACGCGGAGATCCGGGTCCTTCACGAGCGCGCGGATCCGCTCGCTGAGGACGACTCCGCCCGGCTCGCGAAGGAGCTGGACGGGGACCCCGCGGGACGCGAGGGCGTCACGGAGCGCGGCGGCGAGCGTCGACTTGCCCGCGCCATCGATCCCCTCGATCGTCACGAGCTTCCCGGGCACCCTCCGAACCTACCGATGGGGCGGGCGGATCCGGTCGCAGACCCGTCTCTCCGGGCGCCGCCTCCGCAGCGGCGGCGCCCGTGAGGAGGGGCCTCACACCGCCGTGAGGACCTCCGACTCCAGTCGCGCGTAGCTCGTCTCCATCCCGCCGACCATGCCCGTCCCGAGGATCGTGTCGCGCAGCTCGGCGCTCGGGTAGGTGATGACGATCGACAGCAGCGTGCCGTCCTGCACGGGCGTGAGGGTGAGCTCGTTGACCGTGCCGGGGCCCTCGACGCCGATCATCCGCTCGGTCGTCACCGCCCGGTACGGCGCCTCGCGCTCGAGCAGCTCGCCCGTGAAGCCGAACCGACCCTCGCCGTCCTCGCGCTCCCACTCGTACCGGTAGGCGTCCCCGACGTCGGTGGCGAGCTCGCAGACCGGCATCGTCCAGCCGTCGGGGCCGAGCAGCCAGCGACGCAGGAGGGACGCGTCGTGGTGGGCGTCCCACACCTGCTGGACGGGGCCGCGGATGACGCGGCTCACGCGCACGCGCGTGTCGCTGAGGACCTGCGCCTCGGTCGCGCGGTCGGCGGCGAAGGACGCGAGGTCGGAGACGATCGCGTCGATCTGGGACATGGCCGAGCGCATCCCCTCCTCCATCCCCATCCCGAGGAGCTGCTCGAGCTCGTCGGCGGAGTTGAAGTGCGTGGTCGTCGTGACCCGCGAGCCCTCGGCGGTCTCCTCGAAGGTGTAGACGAGCCGCATCGACGGCATGTCCGGGTTCGGCGTGCCGTCGGGCTGCGCGAAGCCGTCGCGCACCTCGAAGGAGCGGGGCGCGTCGACGCTGACGAACTCCCAGTAGCCGGCCGAGGTCTGGCCGTCGGGTCCGGTCATGACGTAGGAGGAGCGGCCGCCGGGGGCCATGTCGTGGCGGGTGAAGGTCGCGGGCCACTCCTCCGGGCCCCAGAACCGCTCGATCTGGCGCGGGTCGGCGTAGGCGTCCCAGAGCCGGCGGACCGGCACGCCGAAGTCGGCGACGACGGTCATCGTGAGGGCGGCGGGGTCCTTCTCGACGGATGTGACGGGCATGACGGGGCCTTTCGGTGGGGTGGGGGTGTTCAGTCCTCGGCGAGAAGCGCGTCGAGACGTGCGACACGCCCCCGCCAGATGTGCTCGTAGCCGTCCAGCAGGATCTGGGCCCGCCGGATCGTCTCGGGGTTGCCGAGGACCAGCCGCTCACGACCGCGCGAGCGCTTGGTGACCAGGCCGGCCTCCTCGAGGACCGCGACGTGCTTCTGGACCGCGGCGAACGACATGTCGTAGGCACGGGCGAGCTCCGACACGTTCGCCTCGCCCGCGAGGGTGCGGCGGACGATGTCGCGACGGGTGGCGTCGGCGAGGGCCCGGAAGATCCGGTCCACCTCGCCGTCGTCCAGACCGTGCTCGCCATCGGAACCTACAACCATATGGTTGTAGGTTAGCCGGGCGGGGGAGCGGGTGTCAAGGCACGACGCCCGCGCCGCCCCGGCGGCTACCCTCGTCCCGTGTCGCTGAGCGCCCTCGAAGGTCACCCCCACGCCCGTGCCGTCCTCGGGGGAGCGCTTCCGCCCGCCGGTCGCCCCTCCCACGCCTACCTCCTCCACGGTCCGCCCGGGGCCGGGATGCAGGAGGCGGCGCTCGCGTTCGCCGGGGCCCTTCTCGCCGACGGGGCGGCGGACCCCGCCGATGTCGTCCGCCGCGTGCGCGCGCGCGTCCACCCCGACCTCACCTGGGTCTCGCCGAGCGGAGCGAGCGAGATGCTCGTCGGGGACATCGACGAGTCCGTCGTGATGGGCGTCACCCGGACGCCGTTCGAGGCCCGGCGGCGCGTCTTCGTCCTCGACGGAGCCGAAGCGCTCAACGACCGGGCCGCGAACAAGCTCCTCAAGACGCTCGAGGAGCCGCCGGACTTCGCCCACGTCCTCCTCGTGACCGATCGTCCCGGCGATCTCCTGCCGACGATCGCCTCCCGCTGCCAGCCGGTCCGCTTCGAGGCCCCGACGCTCGCGGCTCTCGCGGAGCGCCTGAACAGCCACGGCGTCGCCCCCGAGCAGGCCCACGCGTGCGCGCGGCTCGGCCTCGGTGACGCCGGCCGATCCCTGCGGCTCGCGCTCGGCGACGGCCCGGCGCTGCGCCACGCGGCCGAGGGCCTCGGTCGCGCGATCGTCTCCGGCGACCTGCGGGAGCGTCCGTGGACGGGTGTCCTCGCGCGCGCGAAGTCGCTCGGCGAG
>JBFIDS010000500.1:0-3064 GCA_041603715.1 Paraconexibacter sp.
CTCGTTGAAAACCTGGGGGCATGGCGTGACCTATCCCCACCACCGGGCTGGCTGCTGGCGCATGTCCCCGGTTGGAACACCGCTACTGTCGGACACTTGCTCGATCGCGTCTCTGGGATCCCGGTTGTGCACTTTGGCGACTTAGACCCGAACGGTGTTCGCATCATGCTGCATTTGCGCGAGAGGGCACCGCACCTGAAGTGGTTAGTCCCTGACTTCTGGTTCGAGCTTGCGAACACTGCTGGGCTGCGTACCAGGTGGCCCGAAGACCTCAACCTGGCTGGAAAGCGGGTAGCGGTCATTGGTACGGGAGCGACGGGCTACCAGACGATCCCCGAGATCGCGAAGCTGGCCGGGCACGTCTATGTGTTTCAGCGGACACCCGGTTGGTGTTTTGACGTCCCCGGCTATGTCCACCTTCTCGCGCGGCACCCCGAGATGCTCGTGGAGATCCTCCCGCGTCGAGGCGGCGTCGACGACGATGCGGTGCGAGCGCCGGGCGGCCGCCGGCACGAGCGCGGCCATCACGCGCCCCCGGATCCCGAAGTGCGCCTCCGGGACCATCTTGTAGTTGATGTCGTGGATCGTCGTGACGCGGGCGAACCGGCCTCGCAGGGGCGCCGTGGACGCGAGCGAGTGCACGACGTCGCAGCCCTGACGCGCGGCGAGCGACGGCAGGTGACGCTGCTCGCCCCAGACCCACTGCTTGCGGTCGCGCGCGTGCACCGGCACGACGACCTCCTCGACGCCGTCGCCCCAGTCGGTCCCCGCCGCCTCGCGGTTCACGAACGCGACGAACGCGTCGCCGGGACCCGCGGCGGCCGGCAGCCGGCGCAGCAGCTCGCGCGCGTAGATCTCCATCCCGCCGGTCTCCCCCGGTACGAGGAAGATGAGGTTGAGCCCGACCCTCACGCGCGCGCTCCCGACGGGTCCGACCCGACGGCCACCGCGTCGTAGACCTGCCAGTAGCGCTCCGCCGCCGCCGCCCACGTGAAGCCGTCGGCGTGCGCCCGGGCCGCCTCGGCGTCCCACGGCTCGGACAGGCAGGCACCGATCGCCCGGGCGCAGCCCGCCGCATCGTCGGGGTCGAACCCGCGCACGTGGCGGCCGCCGACCTCGCGGAGCACCGGGATGTCGCTGCAGGCCACCGGCAGGCCGTGGGACAGCGCCTCGGCGACCGGGAGTCCGAAGCCCTCGGCGCGCGTGGGGAACACCGCGACCGACGCGAAGCGCCAGAGCGCCTCGAGGTCCGCGTCGGAGACCCAGTCGCCGAACCGCACGCGGTCCTCCACCCCGAGCGACGCCGCGAGCGCACGCAGCTCGGAGTCGTAGGGCTGCTCCGGGTGCCCGGCGAGGACGAGCACGACGTCGCTGGGGAGGGTCGCGGCCTCCTCCGTGAGCGCCCGCAGGAGCAGCTCCTGGTTCTTGTGCGGGCGCTTCGTCGCGACGTTGAGCACGACACGCGCGTCGGCGGCGAGTGAGAGCCGCTCGCGCACCTCGGCCTCCGGGGACGGGGCGACCGCGTCCCCGCCGTCGATCCCGTGGTGGACGATCGTGAACCGCCCGCGGGGGATGTCGAGCGTGCGGGCGATGATGTCGCGCGCGGCGGCCGACCCGCTCGTGAGCGCGTCGGCGGAGTGCGCCGCCCGCGAGACGATCTGGGTCATCGCGAGCGTCGTGACCCGGCCGAACGTCGGCATGTGCATGAACGTGACGTCGTGAACCGTGACGACGTGCGGCACCCGGCAGCGGATCGGCGCCATCGAGGCGATCGAGTGGAGGACGTCGACCCCGTGGCGCACGCACCAGCGCGGGAGCGCGACCTGCTCGGCGAGGAGACGGCGGACGCGCTCGCCCTCGTCGGCCTTCAGCGCGACGACGCCCTCCCAGCCGTCCTCGCGCAGCACCGCCGCCCCCCGCCGTGTCGTCACGACGGTGATCCGCGCGTCGGGACGCGCCGCGCGCAGCGCGGGGGTCATCCCGCGCAGCACGGTCTCGACGCCGCCGGACGCGTCCGGGTCGAGGAAGAGGGCGTTGAGCGCGACGTGCATGAGCGCGGGAGCGTAGAGAACGAGCCGCTATCGTCGCCGCCACTCATGAGCGACGGCGGCACATCGGCGAGCTACTTCGAGTGGCACGGGGCGCCCGGCTACTGGCGCGACGTCACGCGCCATTTCGACCCGGGAGCGGCGATGCTCGACGTCGGCTGCGGGTCGGCGTGGATCGCCGAGCACTTCGCGGACTACACCGGCTTCGACGCGTCCCCGAGCGCCCAGGAGTCGGCCCGGGCACGCGGCGTGCGCATCGAGCAGGGCAGCGCCGACGAGCCGTTCCCGTTCGCCGACGCGAGCTTCGACGGCGTCGTCGTGAAGGATCTCCTCGAGCACGTCGCCGACCCGGTCGCGACGGTCCGCGAGGTCCTGCGGGTCCTCCGTCCCGGCGGCCGGGTGTTCGCGTCGAGCCCCGACGCGCAGCGGTGGGTGTGGGACGACTACACGCACCGGCGCCCGTTCACCCGCAAGGCATTCCGGCTCCTCTTCGCCGATCAGGGGTTCGACGTCGAGACCTGCGCGTACGAGTCCGTGCACCCCGGCGTGGGCATCATCAGCGGCAGGACGCGCGCCAACCGGCGGCCGGCGGTCATCCGCGCGAGCGCGTGGCTGCCGGTGTTCCGCCGCAACGTGTGGATCCTCGCACGCAAGCCGACCTGAGCGGGCGGCCCGCCGCGCGCGAACGCACACGACGGGCCCGCTCGGCGCGTCCTCGGCGCCTCCTCAGCGCGAGACGCGCAGCGTCACGTTGCGCCGGATCTCGGGGACGAGGACGCCCGCGTCGTCCCGCGAGCGCAGGGACAGCACCGCCCGGTAGCGGCTGCCGCGCAGCAGCGCCCGCCGGGCCGTCTTCGTGAGGGACACGCGCACACCGGAGGTCCGCCCGGCACGGACCGTCACCCGGCGGGTCCCGAGGAACCGCTTCCCCACGCTCAGCCGCAGCTGGATCGTGCAGCCGCGCGAGGCCTTCGGGCAGAAGACCCGGACCACGGCGCGGCCCGTGCGGCGCTCCA
>JBFIDS010000501.1:0-3048 GCA_041603715.1 Paraconexibacter sp.
AGCGCGATCCGGGCCGACTCCTTCATCACGTCGCCGAGCTGTCCGGTGAGCGTGAGCGACCCGATGCCCTTGCCCGGCATCGCGTTCGCCTCGACGAACAGGACGTCGCCGCCCGTGCCGGTCACGGCGAGCCCGGTCGCGACCCCGGGGACCGCGGTCCTCGAGGCGGCCTCCTGGAAGACCTTCTGGCGACCGAGCGCGTCGCGGATGAGGTCGAGGTCGACGCGGACGGGGGTCTCGGTCTCGCCCGAGGCGATCCGCGTCGCCGTCTTGCGCAGGAGGGTCCCCAGCTCGCGGTCGAGGTTGCGCACGCCGGCCTCGCGGGTGTACTCGGCGACGATCGTGCGCAGCAGGTCGTCGGAGACCGACACCTCCTCCGCGAGGAGCCCGTTGCGCTCGCGCTGCCGCGCCCACAGGTGATCACGGGCGATCTCCACCTTCTCGGCCACCGTGTAGCCGTCGAAGCGGATGACCTCCATGCGATCCAGGAGCGGGCCCGGGATCGTCTCGGCCTGGTTGGCGGTCGCGATGAACACGACCTCGCTGAGGTCGAGCTCGAGATCGAGGTAGTGGTCGCGGAACGTCGAGTTCTGCGCCGGGTCGAGGACCTCGAGGAGCGCCGCCGACGGATCGCCGCGCCAGTCGGCGCCGACCTTGTCGACCTCGTCGAGGAGGATCACCGGGTTCATCGTCTTCGCGTCGCGCAGCGCCCGCACGAAGCGGCCGGGCATCGCGCCGATGTACGTCCGGCGGTGGCCGCGGATCTCCGCCTCGTCGCGGATGCCGCCGAGCGACACGCGGACGAACTCGCGGCCCATCGCGCGGGCGATCGACTCGCCGATCGAGGTCTTGCCGGTGCCGGGTGGTCCGATGAGGGTGAGGATCGCGCCCGACTTCGCGTCGGCCTCGATGCCGCGGTCGGCGCGCAGCTTGCGCACGGCGACGTATTCGACGATGCGGTCCTTGACGTCGTCGAGGCCCGCGTGGTCGGCGTCGAGCGTCTCCCGGGTGGCCGTCGGGTCGAGGTGCTCCTCGGAGCGCTCGCCCCACGGCACGCTGATGAGCCAGTCGAGGTAGGTGCGGATCATCTGGGCCTCGCCGCCCTGCTCGCCCGCGCGCTCGAGGCGCCCGAGCTCGCGCTCGGCCTGCTCGCGCGCCGCCTCCGGCATCCCGGACTCGGCGATCTTCGTGCGGTACTCGTCGATGAACGAGCCGTCGTCCTCGCCGAGTTCGCGGCGGATGGAGTCCATCTGCTTGCGCAGGAGGTACTCGCGCTGCTGCTTCTGGGCGCCGGACTCGACGTCCTCGCGGATGCGCCGGCGGATCTGCATCTGCGCGAGCCGCTCGCGCTGGAAGCCGAGGGCGGTCTCGAGGCGCTCGGTCACGTCGAGCGTCTCCAGCAGCTGGATCTTCTGCTCGACGGTGAGGTCCGGGGCGTAGCCGGAGGTGTCGGCGAGGGCGCCGGGCTCGGTGATCGAGCGCACGAACGCGGCGATCCGCCCGTCGTCGCCGCGAAGCTCGAGGAGCTCGTCGACGACCGCGCGGTACTCGCGCTCGAGGTCTCGCGTCCGCCCGTCGACGGGGACATCGTCGGGTCGCTCGTCGACCTCGGCGCGCAGGCTGCCGGTCGGATCGTTGTGGGCGGCGCCGATGACGCCGCGGGCGACGCCCTCGAGGACCGCGCCGCGCGCGCCCCCCGGCAGGCGGATGCTGTCGCGGACCGTCGCGACGGTCCCGACGGACGCGTACTCGCCCTCGTGACGGGGGACGAGGAGCACGCGTTCCTCGCCGGCGACGTCGACGGGGAGCGTCACGTCCATCGTGGGGAAGATCACCGTGTCGTCGAGGGGAATGAGGAGAAGCGTGGAGGCCATGTGAGAATCCTTGCCGTGGTCAACCGTTGCGGGCGCAACTTTAGCAGGTGCCGAAAAGATCTCAGCCGCCTTGACTGAGATCACTTGCTGCACGCTAGCGCACTCGGTTGCTCGGCTCGGTCGGGGCGCGGGCCGATCTGTGGGCCACGTCACGCCGCGCCCCGTCACGCCCGGGCACGATCGGAGTAGGAATCCCATGATGGACGCGACGCTCGCCTACGACACCCTCCAGGACCTGCTGCACGCCCGTGCGCTCTCGAGGGCGGGCGTCGCCGTCGGCGGCGAGGACGGGCCGACGCCCGACGAGCTCGACGAGCTCGTCGCCCACGCCCGCGAGGCGTGGGTCGGAACCGCCGTGACCGAGATCGCGTCGCTGCGCGCCCAGGTCTCGGGCCCGCAGCGCGGCTGACCCGCGCGGCGGCACCCCGACCGCCGACGCGGTTCGTCGGGCGACCGGCGTCAGCTCGATGCCGATCCGGGGGGCCGAGAGCCCGACGGATCCACATCCACCCGGCGGCGCCGGGCCTCCCCGTCAGCCGCGGCGGCCTGCGGCGCGCAGCACGAGGAGCACGATCGCGGTTCCTATGACGGCGCCCGGGAGTCCACCGAGGTCGAGCATCTCCGCGTCCCCGACCCCGGCGACCTCCGTGAAGAGGAAGTAGCCGATGAGCGAGCCGACGATGCCGAGGGCGATCGTCGGCAGGCAGCCCGACACCTGACGGCCGGGGGTGAGCGCCCGCGCGAGGTAGCCGGCGACGAGGCCGAGGAGGATCGCTCCGATCATGGTCGCGACCCTACCCGGCCCGACGTGCGATCACGCCCGCGCCGGCGAGGTGTGCGAGGACGTTCCGGACTGTCCGGAGGTTCCTCGATCACCCGCGCCGCGGTCGCGGCGCCACCGTGAGGTGTGCGAGGACGTTCCGGGCTGTCCGGAGATACCTCGATCACCTCGCGCGGGCGCGTAGGCTGGCGCGATGCGACCCCCGCGCCTTCCGTGGGCCTCGATGCCCCCGCCCGCGCTCGCGCGCGCCGTCGTCGGGACCCGCCGGGTCCTGCGCGGTGCGCTCGACCGCACGGTCCCGACGGACCTCCCGATGTTCGAGCTCTCGGCCGGGGTGGGCGTCACCCACGTGCTCGGCACACTCGCCGAGCTGCGGGTGGCCGACGCGATGCA
>JBFIDS010000502.1:0-3047 GCA_041603715.1 Paraconexibacter sp.
GACGTTCCGTGCATCCCGGAACGTCCTCGCACACCTGTCGCGCGGCGGCCTCCCGCCGCGCCCGATGTCGTGACGTCAGGCGTCGAACTCGTCCTCGTCCTCGTCGGGACCCCGGCGCCGCTCGCGCGCCCGCAGGACGAGAACCGCGATGACGCCGAGGAAGAGGACGACGGGCGAGACGCGCTCGATCCAGTCCTGGGCGGAGGTGGCGAGGAGGAGTGACACCGGCGACGACAGGTCGGGCTCAGCCGCCGCGTCGCGCGAGCGTCTCGACGATCGCCTCGTAGACGCCCGCGCCGTGGGGGGCCTCCGTCACGCGCGTGTTCGCGTGGCGGGCGAGCGCCTCCTCCATCGTCGGGTCCTTCGTGAGCGCGTTGGCCACGAGCCAGAACGTCTCGACGCTCGTCGCCGTCTCGAGGTCCTCGCGGGAGTCCCCGATCGCGATGCAGCGGGCGGGGTCGTAGCCGCGGATCTGCTGGTGAAAGGCCACGCCCCGCGCCTTGGAGGCCCCTCGCGGGAGCAGGTGGTAGCAGCGGACCTGCGGCAGCGCGGCGAGCGCCTCGGACCGGCGATGGACGCCCCCGTTGTCGAGCAGGCGCAGCCCCTCGTGACCGTGCTCGGCGAGCAGCGCGTCGGCCTCGTCGGCGTCGACGAGCCCCCGGAAGAGGTGGGAGACCTCACGGTTGCGGTGCCACGGGTCGTGGTACTCGAGGCGGCCGGCGTAGTGCGAGAGGAGGAGCGCGGCGGCCCCCGAGTCCTCGATCGCGTCGTGGATCGACCGGCCGGGGGTCGGGAGCAGCGGGGCGGTGAGCCAGTGCTCCTCGCCCTCCACGACGACGCACGCCCCGGCCTCGAAGATGTACGAGCCCTGTCCGAGGAGCCGGGCGTCCTCCATCGCCTGCGCCTGACGGCGACCCGTCATGACGACGAGCTCGGCCCCGGCCCGCTCGCACGCCTCCACGGCGCGGGCGGCGAGGAGGGTGAAGGCACCGTCGACGTCGCGGAAGAGACCTCCACCGGGACCGAGGAGCGTGCCGTCGAGGTCGACGTAGGCGGCTTGAAGCATCCCGGGAGCCTACGACCGAGACCGCGCCGAGGGCACACGAGCGCCGACGCGCCACCTTGGGCGGTTTTTCGTCTCGCCGTAAGGAACCAACCGAAGTACGGTTGCACGAGCGATGAACGCCACCCTTGGGCACAGACTCGCCCGCCGCGACGCCGACCGGTTCGTCGGCCGCCATCAGGAGCTCACCCGGCTCGACGCGCTCCTCGCCGAGGCCGACGCCCCGGCCTCCGTCGTCCTCGTCCACGGGCCCAGCGGCATCGGGAAGAGCACGCTGCTGCGTGAGGTCGCCCGCCGCGCGGTCTCCCTCGGACGACCGGTCCGCCGCATCGAGGGCCGGGAGCTCGCGCCGGTCCCCGGCGAGCTCGAGGCGGCCCTGCACGGCATCGACCGGGAGGAGCGGCCCGTCGTCCTCGTCGACACCTACGAGCGGATCGCCGCCGCCGGCACCCACCTGCGCCGCCGCGTCCTCCCCGCCCTTCCGGAGGGGGCGCTCGTCGTCATCGCCGGACGCCGGGGCCCGGATCCCGAGTGGTTCCAGGACGGCTGGGAGCAGGTCACCACCGCCCTCGAGCTCGGCCCCCTCCCCGAGATCGACGCGCACGCGTTCGTCGAGCGTCACGGCATGACGGACGGCGAGGACGCCGCCGCGGTCGTGAGCTGGGCCGAGGGCTCACCGCTCGCGCTCGCCGTCGCGCTCGAGGCGCTCGACGGGCGCACCCCGTCCTCGCACGTGCTCGACGAGCGTCCCGACATCGCCCAGCTCCTCGTCGCCCGGATCGCGGGACCCGAGCTCGGCGCCGCGGACCGCGACGTCCTCGCCGTCGCGGCGATCGCCCGTGTCTGCACGCGCGAGCTCATCGCCGACGTCCTGCCCGACGTCGACGACGCCGCAGCGGAGCGGTGGCTGCGGCGCCGGACCTTCGCCGAGAGCGTCGGCGGCGGCATCACGCTCCACGAGCTCCTGCGCCGCGCGATCCGCACCCGGGAGCGCGTCCTGCGCCCCGCCCGCGAGCGGGAGCTGCGCAGCCGGATCGCCGACCACCTCCACGCGCGGGCCGTCGCGGGCGAGCCGCGGCTCGTCACCGACCTCGCCGATCTCATGGACGCCGACGCACTGCGCTGGGGCTTCGGTGCCGAGGGAAGCGTCACCTACCGGGTCGACGACCCTCGCCCGGGGGACGGCGAGCTCATCGCCGCCGGACTCGAGGGCCGCTTCGGCACCGGCGGGTGGCGCCACCACGTCGAGCCGTTCCTCGCCTCGGCTCCCGAGCACGTCGTCATCGCCCGCGACGCGTTCGAGCGGCTCCAGGGCTTCTGCATCAGCGCGACCCCGGCGGCGACCGCGTCGGTCGTCCGCGAGGACCGGATCCTCGGGCCCTGGCTCGCGCACGCCGGCGCGACGTACCCGGACGACGACGTGCTCGTGTGGCGCGACTCGACCGACCTGTCGTCGGGCCGTCAGGGGAACGTTCACTCCCCCGTCATCGCGATGATGAACACCGCCGCGATGATCCGATCCGGCCTGCGCAACATCCAGCGCAGCTACCTGCCGATCGACCCCGAGAACCCCGTCGCGCGAGCGTTCGCCGAGGGGGTCGGGGCCGTGCACGTCCCGTCGCTCGACGTCGACCGCGGCGACGGCGGCGTCATCGAGTGCCACGTCCTCGACCACGGGGAGGGCGGCGTGCTCGGGCAACTCCGCGCGGTCATCCACGCGGAGATCGACGCGGCAGCCGGCCAGCCGCCGCTGCGCTCGGTCGAGGACCTCGACGAGGCCCGGCCGCCGGCGCCGGAGACCGGCCCCGCGATCACGACGGACGCCGTGCGCGACGCGCTGCGTCGCTTCCACCGCCCGCTCGACCTCGCGAGCAACGCGCTCGCCCCGGACCCCGGGCCCACCGCGGTGCGCGCGGCGGCCGTCCGCGCGGCGCTCGAGCAGGCGATCGTCGACGGCTTCGGGGCGAGCGTCGACGGGACGCTC
>JBFIDS010000503.1:0-3044 GCA_041603715.1 Paraconexibacter sp.
ATGGAACGTGATCGTCCCCATCTGCGCCGCCCATCCGACGACCGCGATCTCCGTGGGGCAGATCTCGTCCGCGTGCCGTCCCGAGGGGAACTGGATCCGGGCCGTCTCGAGGTAGTCGGGCGCCCCGCGCGGGACGCGCTTCTGGAAGAACGCGTCGCCCCCGCCCTTCTCGCGCGTCGAGAGGACGATCCCCTCGTGGACGCCCTTCGGCCACCGTTCGAGCGTCGTCGGCCGCTCACGCAGCGCCCGCATGATCCCGTCCTCGACGGAGAGGTAGTACTCGACGACCTGCCGCTTGCTGATCTCCGGCGTCCCGTTCGCCGCGGGGAAGATGACGCGGTCGGGGTTGGAGACGCGCAGCGCGCGCCCGCCGGCGTCGAGCTCGATCGCGGGGGAGGCCACGGGCGGGACGCTACCGCCCCCACGGACGGGACCGGGGGCGATCGGACCGAGCGGCGCGGTGCCAGAGCCGCAGATCGCCGCGTTCCGCGATCCCTCGGGCAACCCGTTCGGACTCGTGCAGGAGCGCGCTCACGGTCTGCCCCGCGCGACGGCGTCCGTCCGACCGCAGATCTCGGGGTCAGACGGACGGCGTTCCCGACGACTGGATGTCGGTCCTTCACCCCGGCGGGCTGAGACCGGCGCCCTCAACGGGCGCCGAAGGCCCGCGCGAGCTGCGCGCGTACCTGGGCCTGCGTGACCGGCGGCAGGCCGCGCTCCTCGCGCTCGCGGGCGATCGACGTCATCTCGACGTCGGGCATCCCGCACGGCACCGCCCACGTCCAGGGGCGCAGGTCGGCGTCGACGTCGATCGCGAAGCCGTGGGAGGTGACGCCGTCGCTCGCGCGCATCCCGATCGAGGCGATCTTGCGGCCCGCGTCGGTCCACACGCCGGTGAGCAGCTCCTGCCCCTCCGGCGTGTCGCGGCGCTCGGCCACGATCCCGAGCTCCGCGAGGACGCCGACGAGGACCTCCTCGATGCGCCGGATCAGCGCGACGACGTCGTAGCGCTCCCGGAGTCGCACGACGACGTAGCCGACCACCTGGCCGGGAGAGTGGTAGGTGAGCTTGCCGCCCCGGCGCGTCTCGACGACGGGGATCCCGAGCGCCTCGGACGGCCGGTGCTCGGGCGGCGTCCGGCGCCCGACGGTGTAGACCGCCGGGTGAGAGAGGAGCCAGAGCACGTCGTCGGTCCCACCGGCGCGCCGACGCTCGACCATCGCCGCCATCTCTTCCATGGCCGCCTCGTAGCGGACGAGCTCGCGCGACTCGCGCAGCGCGAGCGTCGCCCCCTCCTCGAGGAGGTCGCGCAGCGGCGTGTCCGGGGCGACGGCCATCGCCCCGGAGGGTACGCTCCCGGCGCCGGCTCCTAGTAGAGGTCGGAGCAGAGCTTCTCCGCGACGTCGTCCGGCGGGCACAGGTCCGCGCCCATCAGGACGCGGGATGCCGCGCGGGCTCGTCGCACCGCGGGGCGCTCCTTCGCCTCCCAGTAGGCGAAGTCGGTCGGGCAGGTGCGCTCCCGCGCCGGGGGCGAGCGGTCGGTCGCCGTCGCCATGGCGACAGCGTGGGGCAGAATATTGTCATCCGTCAACATATGACGCTAGGATCGTTCCGTGCCGACGACGTCTCGACCGCGGGGCCGCCCCCGCCGCGAGGAGTCCCCGGTCGACCTCGACGCGCTCCTCGACGCCGCGCTGCGCGCGTTCGCCGCCCACGGCTACGAGGGCATGTCGGTGCGCACGCTCAACCGCGAGCTCGGGGTCAGCCACAACCTCGTGCACCAGCGGTTCGGATCCAAGCGCGGCCTGTGGGACGCCGCGATCGAGCGCGGGTTCGGCGGACTCGTACGACACCTCCAGCCCGGGGGCGACCCCGCCCTCTCCGATCCGCTCGAGCAGCTGCACGCCGCGATCGTCCGGTTCATCGAGCACTCCGCCGCGCACCCGGAGCTCACGGGGATCATGAACAGCGAGGGCGCGCTCGGCGGCGAGCGGCTCGACCACATCTTCGACACCTACATCGCCCCGGCGACGGCGCCCGTCGGCCGCCTCCTCGAGCACCTCGCGCGCGAGGGCCGCATCCGCCCGATCCCGCTGCGGACCTTCCACGTCCTCGTGACGAGCGGAGGCGCCGCGCCGTTCAGCCTCGTGCCGCTCGCCGAGCGCTTCGACCCGGCGTCGCCGCTCGACCCCGAGGAGGTCGCCCGCCACGCGCGGCTCGTCGCCGACGTCCTCGTCGCCGGCCTGCGGCTCGACGGCTGAGCCCGCCCCGGACGGTCCACCCGCCGGGCGCCGGCGTATCCGTCAGCCGGAGGGCTGCGACTCGACGAAGCGCTTGAGCTTCTCGGGCATCGTCTCGACGAGCTGGTGGCGTACCGCGCCGACCACGGGCCCGCGGACGATCATGCCGAGCGCGCGACCGAGGTCGACGGTCATCGAACACGTCGCGTTCGTCCGCCCGTCGCCGAGGTCCTCGAACTCCCAGCGCCCGTCGACCGACTTGAGCGGACCCGACTCCTGCTTCCAGGTGAGCCCGTTCGGCTCGTCGTAGGCGAAGCGCATGACGACGTCGATCGTCTTGACCTTGATGTCGGTCTCCATGAGGACCTTGATCTGCCGGCCCTCGGAGTCCTTCTCCAGGATCTCGGTCCCCTTGATCTCCGGCTGCCACCGCGGGGCGCCACCGGCGTCCGCGGCGACCGCGTAGACGGTCTCGATGGGCGCGTCGATGACGACGCTCGCGCTTCCGGTGATGGCCATGGAGCGGGAGCCTATCCCGCCCGCCGGTGGGTGTGGACGCGGCGGACGCGGGCGCGAAGGTCCGTCAGGCGACGACGTGGTCGGCGACCGTGCGGCCCGACCAGTCGAAGAGGCACAGCTCGAGCGCGCGGCCGAGGCGACGCACCTCGACGATGAGCCCCCAGGGCTTCTCGTGGACCTTCAGGTCGGCGCCGGGGTGGCGGACACGCAGCTCGGCGATGTCACGGGCCTGGCGGGGTGTGAGCTCGGGCTCCACGCCCCTTCCATCGGCACGAAGGAGCGAGC
>JBFIDS010000504.1:0-3030 GCA_041603715.1 Paraconexibacter sp.
CGCGGCATCGAAGGCGCCGACCCGCGCGCGGCCGCGGCGCCGCAGCTCGGCGCGCAGCTCGGTGTCCTCGCAGGCGAGGGCGGCGAGCTCGGCGACCACCGCGAGGTCCGTGTCGTCCACGAGCAGCGCGGCGTCCCCGGCGACCTCGGGCATTCCCCCGATCGATCGCGTGATCACGGGCACGCCGAAGTGGAACGCCTCGAGCAGCGGGATGCAGAATCCCTCGTGCTCGCTGAGGCAGACGAAGAGGTCCGCGGCGCGGTAGCGATCAGTGAGGTCCGCGAGCGGAAGGCCGCTCTCGAAGGTCACCGCGCCGGGGGCGATCTCGTCGGCGAGACCCCGCAGCGCCTCCAGGTAGTGCGGATTGAGCGGCTCCCCGACCAGCCGCAGCCGGGCGCCCGGCAGGCGGTTGCGACGCAGCAGGGCGACGAGACGGATGAGCTCGTCCTGGCGCTTGTGCGGCGCGAGGCGCCCGACGAAGAGGATCTCCGGCCCCTCGGCCGCCCCCAGCGCGACCGGGTCGGCGTCGGAAGCCGGATCGCGGCCAGGACCCAGCGGCGCGGGGTCGAACAGGATCGGCAGGACGACGTCGCTGCCCAGCTCGGCCGCGTTGTAGGCGCTGACCCCGGCCACGACGTCGGCCCGCTCGGCGTACTCGGGAAGCTGCGCGCGCCCGAGCGCGCAGTGGATCGCGACCGTCGGCTCGTAGTCCCAGAACCACCGCGCCGGGGTGACGTTGTGGCTGAGCAGCAGCGTCTTCTGCGGCAGGTCGAGCACGGAGCGCAGGCGCGGGGCGTAGGCCGAGTAGTGCACGAGGAGCACGTCGTCGGGTCCGGGCCGCAGCCGGCGCAGCGGCTCGACCTCCCCCGCGATCCGCGGGTCGATGTGCACCGCGTGGATCGCCCCGTCCCAGCCCCACGCGCGGAAGAGGTCGCGCAGCGCGCGCGCCTGCGTCGTCACCGCGTCGACGGGACCCGCCCCGCTGAGGACCTGATGGACGATCACGTCGCGGGCCCGTCGGGTGCGTCGCCCCGGTCACGCTCCTCGCGGGTCGCCGCGAGCTCCTCGAGCTGCGACACGCGGTCCTCCAGCTCGGCGATGTGGACGAGCAGGTGCATGTGGAACCGCGACTCCTGCGACGTCAGCTCGTTGAACTGCTGCTGCAACCCGCGCAGCAGCAGCCGCTTCACGAAGGTGACGGGCGCACCGAGGCGCCGCGTCGAGCGCATGAGGTCGGGGTCGGGCTCGATCACCGCCCACTCCATGAGCGTCTCGGTCCCGACGCGGTCCGTCGGCCGCGTCGTGAACCCCGCGAGATCGTCGGCGTAGGCCCCCGCGGCGCGCGCGGCCGCCGCGCGCGCCCGCGCGGTCTCCAGCGCCTCCTCGGGCCTCACGCGTGCACCGCCGGGGCGTCGGGCGCGGCCATCATCGCGTGGTAGTAGGTCATCCCGGCGGCGACCGGACCGTCGTGGACGACCTTGCCGCCGTCGAGCACCACGAGCCGCTCGCACGTGCGCTCGACGAGCGCCGCGTCGTGGCTCACGAGCACGAGCGTGGCCCCCGCCTGCACCTGGGCGGAGATGCGGGCCTCGCACTTGCGCTGGAACGCCTCGTCCCCGACCGCGAGCACCTCGTCGATGAGGAGGACGTCGGCGTCGAGGTGGGCCGCGATCGCGAATCCGAGCCGCACGAACATGCCGGACGAGTACGTCTTCACGGGGACGTCGACGAAGTCCCCGAGCTCGCTGAACGCGAGGATGTCGTCGAGCTTGCTCTCGATCTCCAGCTTGGAGAGCCCGTGCAGCGCGCCGCCGAGGAGGACGTTCTCGCGCCCGGTGAAGTCCCGGCCGAACCCGCCACCGAGCTCGAGCAGCGACACGACCTGCCCGCCGATCTCGACCGTGCCGGAGTCGAGCGGGACGATGCCGGCGAGCACCCGCAGGGTCGAGCTCTTGCCGGCGCCGTTGCGCCCGACGATGCCGACGGTCTCGCCCGGTTCGATCCGCAGCGAGACGCCGTCGAGCGCCTGCACGTCGCCGGGCCCGATGTCGCGCGAGCCGCGTCCCCGACCGAGGAACAGCTCCTTGAGCGTGCGCCCGCGGTCGCCGCGGACGCTGAACGAGCGGGAGGCGTCGTGAAGGACGATCTCGCCCGGGCGCACACCCAGCGAGGGAGGTGAACCGACCGTGGTCACACGATCACCGCCAACTCGCGCTGCAGCGACCGGAACAACGCGCGCCCCGCGACGAGCGCGACGATCGCGGCGACGCCGACGTAGGCGAGGACCGAGACCGACGGGACCTCCCCCGCGTAGAGGACCGACCGCACCGCCTCGATGAACGGCGCGATCGGGTTCACCCACTCCATCGCGAACCGGGCCGCCTCGCGCTGCGTGATGTCGGAGGGCTCGAAGAAGATCGGCGAGAGGAAGAACCACGGCAGCAGCACGGCGCCGAGGATCGGGGCGACGTCGCGGAAGTGCGCGTGGAGGACGCTCACCGCGAGCGAGAGGCCGAGAACGAAGCCGTAGAGCGCGAGCAGGACGAACGGGAGGACGAGCAGCGCCACGTCGATCGTGCCCCGAAGGGCGAGCGTGACGACGGCGACGAGTCCGAGGACCACGAGGAACGTCACCATCTGGACAGTGACGACGGCGCCGGGGATCGTCTCCCGCGGGAACGTCGCCTTGCGAATGAGCGAACCCTGGTCGAGGAGCGAGGGCGCCGCGCTCAGCAGCGCCTGGCTGAAGAAGATCCACACGACGAGCCCGACCATGAGGAACAGCGGGTAGTCCTCGTGGTTGGCGATCTTGAAGACGAGCCCGAACATGAGGTAGTAGGCCCCCATGAGGACGAGGGGGTTCACGACGTACCAGGCGATGCCCAGGACGCTGCCCTGGTACTTCTGGCGCAGCTCGCGCCGCACCATCTGCTCGAAGAGATACCGATAGCGGAGAAGCTCCCCCATGAACGACCAGTCTCCCACGCACGACGACGCGACCGCGCGCCGGGCGGCCGCCACCCAGGCGGC
>JBFIDS010000505.1:0-3016 GCA_041603715.1 Paraconexibacter sp.
GGCGGCGAGCGGCGCCGCGTGGACGGCGACCTCCTCGAGTGCCCCCTTCCCGCACACGCCGCACGAGGACGAGGTGTAGAACGACCGCGATCCCGGCGAGCGCAGCAGCGGGCCCGCGACGTCGACGACGTTCGCCGCGAGGTCGGGGGCCGGCCCCGCCGCGTGCGGCGCGTCGATGAGCCCCTCCCCGTGGAGGAAGCCGAGCGCGAGCTCCTCGTCGTGGCCGGGCGTGCGCATCGTGACGCTGAGGGGCGCCCCGTCCACGCGGATCTCGAGCGGCTCCTCGACGGCGACGTCGTCGGTGCGCCCGTCGACCTCCACCCGCGCGACGCTGTGCGCGACCGCGGCCGACGGGACCGGCGGAGCGGATCCGTGGCACACGTCGACCGACCCCTACGCGACCGCCGGGGCGGGATCGCCGACGGCGGGACGCGACGCGGGCTCCTCCCCGAACGGAGTGACCGCGACGGCGACGACCTTGTATTCCGGGCAGGACGTGTTGACGTCCGCCGAGGAGCCGACGAGCAGGTTCGTCCGGATCTCCGGGAAGTGGAACGCCGTGAAGACGCTGCCCGGCTCGATCCGGTCGGTCACCTTCGCGTCGAGCTCGATCCGCCCGACGCGCGAGCGGACCTCGACACGCCGGCCGTCGCGGATCCCGAGGCGCTCGGCGTCGAGCGGGTTCACCTCGAGCCAGTCGCCCGCGAGCAGCTCGAGGTTGCCCGTGCGCCGGGTCATCGTGCCCGCGTTGTAGTGCTGCAGGCGCCGTCCGGTGATGAGCACGAGGGGGTGGGCCTCGTCGGGGCGGTCACCGGGCTCGCGGTACGGGAGCGCGGCGAACCGCGCGCGGCCACCGTCGCGCGCGAACCGCGACCCGTAGAGGGTCGGCGAGTCGGTGCCGTCGGAGGCGACCGGCCACTGGAGCCCCCGGCGCCCGAGCCGCTCGTAGGTGACCCCGGCGAAGTTCGGCGTGAGCTCGGCGATCTCCGCCATCGCCTCCTCCGGGGTCTCGAAGCCCATGTCGTGCCCGAGGGCGCGCGACAGCGAGGTGAGGATGTCGAGGTCGGTCCGCGCGTCACCGGGCGGGTCGATCGCCGAGTCGACGATCTGCACCCGGCGCTCGGCGTTCGTGAACGTGCCGCGCTTCTCCAGGAACGAGGAGGCGGGCAGCACGACATCGGCGAACTTCGTCGTCTCCGTCTCGAAGATGTCCTGGCAGACGACGAAGTCGAGGGCCTCGAGCGCGGCGACGACGTGCGTCGTGTTCGGGTCGGTCTGCGCGACGTCCTCGCCGAAGATGTACATCGCCCGCAGCCGCCCGTCGATCGCCGCGTCGAACATCCGCGGGATCGTGAGGCCCTTCTCGCGGCTGAGCGGGACGCCCCAGCGCGCCTCGAAGGCGCGAGCGGTCGGCTCGTCGGACACGGGCCGGTAGTCCGAGTAGGTGTCCGGCAGCGCGCCCATGTCGGAGGAGCCCTGCACGTTGTTCTGACCGCGCAGCGGGAGGAGGGCCGAGCCGTCGCGCCCGACCTTCCCGGTCATCAGCGCGAGGTCGCAGAGGAGCTGCACGACCTCGGAGCCGTACCGATGCTCGGTGACCCCGAGACCCCACAGCAGGCATGCCTCGCCCGCCTCGCCGTAGATGCGGGCCGCCGCCTCGATGTCCGCGGCGGCGACGCCGCTGATCCGCTCCACCTCTGCGGGCTCGTAGTCGGGGAGGAGCGCGACGAGGTCGTCGAAGCCCTCGGTGCGATCGGCGACGAACGACGCGTCGACGAACCCGTCGCGATGGACGACGTGGAGCAGCCCGAGGACCACCGCCGCGTTCGTCCCGGGCCGCGGGGCGAGGTGAAGAACGGCGTGCTCGGCGAGCTCGATCCGCCGCGGGTCGATCGTCACGAGCTTCATCCCCCGCAGAGCGGCCTGCTTGATCCTCGCTCCGACGACCGGGTGCCCCTCCGTCGCGTTGGCGCCGATGAGGATCGCCGCATCGGCGTGGTCGATGTCGGAGAACGATCCGGTCGCCCCCGACAGGCCGAGCAGCTTGCGCATCGCGAACGACGTCGGCGAGTGGCAGACCCGCGAGCAGTTGTCGATGTTGTTCGTGCCGACCGCGGCGCGCATGAGGCGCTGCATCGCCCAGCAGTCCTCGTTCGTCGCGCGTGACGAGGCGAGGCCGGCGATCGCGTCGGGGCCGTCCTGCGCCTTGATCGTCGTGAACGCCTCGACGATGCGGGCGTAGGCCTCGTCCCACGACGCGGGGACGAGGTCGCCCGCGGCGTCGCGGACGAGCGGCGTCGTCAGGCGCTCTCGGTGCCGGGAGAAGCGGTGCGCGAAGCGGCCCTTCAGGCAGGTGTGCCCCTCGTTGGCGGGACCGTCGTGCGCGGGGGAGATCGCGAGCACGCGCCCGTCGGCGGTGTGGGCCTCGAGGCGGCAGCCGACACCGCAGTAGCCGCACGTCGTCGTCGTGGTCGCGTCGAAGCGACGCGGGGCGGTCGTGCTCATGGTGTCGATCCGTTCGGCTCGGAGGTCGCGAGGTCGAGGAGGGAGAGCTCGGAGATCGCGTCGGTCGGGCACGTGTCGGCGCACGCGCCGCACGAGACGCACGCGGAGTGAAGGAAGCCCTCGTCGATCCCGGCGGCGATGTTCGCGTGGAAGCCGCGCCCCGTCGCGGTGAGGGCGAACGTGCCCTGGACCTCGTCGCACGCGCGAACGCAGCGCCCGCACGAGATGCACAGCTCGTGGCGCAGCGAGAGGTACGGGTGGTCGGTCTCGTGGGCCGGGGCGTGGACGGCGCCCGTCCACCGCGGCGCGCCGACCTCGAGGGAGCGCGCGACGGCGGCGAGCTCGGTGTGGGCCGCGGGCGCCTCGGGCAGCTCGGACAGGACGAGCTCGACGACCGCCGCGGCCACGCGCCGGGAGACCGGGTCGCGGGTGTCGACGACCATCCCGTCGCGGACGGGAGCCGTGCACGACGCGACCGGCGCGGCCGAGCCCTCGACGCCGACGAGGCACA
>JBFIDS010000506.1:0-3015 GCA_041603715.1 Paraconexibacter sp.
CCGCCGCGGCGAGCTCACGGCGGTACTGGCCCGCGTGCTCGACGATCGGCATCACCTCGCCGAGGAAGGGGCGCAGTCGCTCCAGGAGCGGTTCGGCATCGTCGAGCACTCGGCGCAGGGCCGGAGCTCCTTCGCGCGACGCGCGCTCGAGGGTGGGCGCCGCGGCGAGGAGGCGCTCCAGCGGCTCCGCGACGGGCGGGATGTCGCGCACGAGGCCCGACAGCGCGCGGGCGGTCGGGCGCAGCGCCCGCGCCACCGGTTCCGCGGTGGTGGAGAAGGACGCGAGACGGTCGAGCGTGCGGCGCGACTCCTGCAGGAACGGCGTGAGGTCGCGGACCGTCTCGGCGAGCCGGCCGTCCTGCTCGGCGGTGGCGACGAACGCCTGCTGGCCGGAGCGCACGAGCCCCTCGAGATCGCCGGGGTTCGCCGTCACCGCACCGAGAGCGAGGGAGCCGTCGCGCAGCAGGGAGCGCACCGCGACGTCCTGCGCGTCGAGCGTCGCGACGAGGTCGCCGGTCGACTCCGCGAACGGGTCGAGCGAGCCGAGCGCCTCGCTGAGCGCACGCGCGGTGGTCGAGAGCGTCTCGCCCTGGCCGATCATCCACGTGGCGAACGCCTCGCGGGTCGGCTCGTCGAACGTGCTGAAGACCTCGTCGAGGCGCACCGAGCCCGCCACGCGGCCGGGGTCCAGCGTGCCACCCTCGGGGATCGGCTCCGTCTTCGCGGAGCCCGGCGACAGCTCGATGAACGTCTCCCCGAGCAGCGACTTCTGGCGCAGAGTCACGCGCGTGTCGACGGGGCGCGGCGCGAACTCCGGGTCGATCTCGATCGTCGCGCGGGTGCGGTCCGTCCCCGGAGGCAGCTCGGTCGCCACGACGCGCCCGACGCTCACGCCGCTGATGCGCACGTCGGCGTTCTCGGCGAGCTTGCCCGCGTCCTTCAGCGAGACCTGCACCTGGTAGCCCTTCGGGGACAGCGGCACGGCGCCGCCGAACGCCGTCCAGAGGTAGAGGAGCAGGCCGAAGCACGAGAGCGCGAAGGCGACGATGACGAGGATCGCGGCGGGCGAGATGTGGCGCTTCATCGCGTCGCCTCCTTGGCGGGCGCGGTCTCGCCCTCGGACCTCGCACGGGAGGTCGGCACGACCGGCGCCGCGTCAGGAGCCGCCTCGGGAGCGGCCGGCGGCGTCGATGGGAGGAGCGGCGTCTGACCCGGGCACAGCGCGAGCCGGTCGGGGAGGTTGCTCAGCTTGATGAGCGCGCCGAGGGTCTCGTTGCTCACCTCGATCTGGGCGAGCGCCTCGAGCTGCGGGCAGGTGAGAAGCGGCAGCGTGCGGACGATCGGCCCGTGCGCGTCCTCCATCCCGGCGAGGCTCGCGCCGATGTGCGACAGCCAGGCCGCCCAGAACAGATAGCCCTCCTCGTCGCCGGCGGGGTTGTAGCCGACGGCCTGGAAGAGGTCGCGGATGACGCCGGCGCTGCGCGAGATCCCGGGGAGCACGTCCGCGAGGCCCTCGGTGCCGGGGCGCAGCTCGCTCACCGCCGGTCGCACCTCACGGGCGAACGGGCGCAGCTCGTCGCGGAGGAGTCCGGTCGTCTCGGTGCTGAGCCGACGGGTCGCCGCCTGGGCGGGAACGAGGGCCCGGGCGAAGGGCTGGAGGGTCGTCGCGGCGGTCCGCAGCTCGCGGGCGAGCGGGGTGGCGGCGCGCAGCGCGCCGCGGGTCTCCCGCAGGGCGCCCGGGAAGCGCGACAGGGCCGCGCGGACGTCGTCGTCGCGGCCGGCGAAGATCGAGAGCGCCTGGTTGGAGGCCCCGACCCACGTCGTCAGCTCCTCCTCGATGGCGCCGAGCTCCCCGGCGACGTCGGCGTAGCGGCTCACGACGCGCCGCAGCGCGGTCCGGCGGCGCGCGAGGCCCTCGGTGATGCGCCGGGTGTTCCGCGCGAGCGGGGCGAAGCGCCGCAGTGCCCCGCGCAGCTCGCCGACCTGGTCGGGCGACGGCGTGCCGTCGGCGCTGGTCTCCAGCCCGGTCCCGGCCGCCTCGAGCAGGAGCTGCAGGTACGCGCGCGTGTCGCGGTCCAGGGAGGCGAGGACCTCGTCCATCGGCACGTCGGGCGTCGTCCGTGCGACCGGGAGCAGGCCGCCGTCGGGGATCGCGCCCGCGGCCGGCGTGCCCGGGTCGAGCGCGAGGTACATGTCGCGCAGCGGCGTGCGGGGCCGCAGAACGATCCGCGCGTCGCGGTAGATCGGAGTGCGGCCCTCGTCGAGGTCCATCCGCACGACCGCGCGACCGTCGCGCAGGGTGACGTCCCCGACGAGCCCGACGCGCACGCCGGCGATCGTGACCGCCTGGCCCTGGCCGGGCACGACCGCCTGCGCGGACGTGAACTCCGCCTCGACGACGTAGGCGTCCTCGCCGACCCAGGGCAGCCACGAGGGTGCCGAGAAGGACGTCTGCTGGCTGAGGATGTACCCGCCGACGAGCGTCCCGACCGCGAGGAGCAGGAAGGTGAGCGTGAGCTCCTTGAGGCGACGGTGGAGGGTGAGCATCAAGGTCCCTCGCCCGTCGCGGCGGTGAGGTCGGCGACCGGTGTCGCGCTACACGCGACGCCGGTACGCACGGGAGGCTTCGCCCCCGGGTACTTCGGCCGGGTCCCGAGCGGCTGGGTGACCGCGTTGCCGAAGAGCTCGCCCTGCGTGGGCAGCGCGCTCGTCTTCACGGGGACGTCCCCGCCGCCCGCGAAGTTGCGCAGCATGACGCCGTTGCCGTCGAAGGCCTGGCCCGCGCCCGCGAGCCCGGCGAGCGCCTGCAGGCCCTCCTCCCAGACCGGGACGCCCGTCGTGAGCGGCGGGTCGACCACGGCCTGCTCGCTCACCGGCAGCAGCTTGCGCAGCAGGCAGTCGTTGAGCTGATCGAGCCGGGCGGTGAGGGTGCGCAACGTGCCGGCACCGCGCGCGGTGGCCGTGACCGCCCCCTCGAGGTCACCGGAGAGGCCACCGAGCTCATCGGCGTCGAGC
>JBFIDS010000507.1:0-3013 GCA_041603715.1 Paraconexibacter sp.
CCGCGGCCGGCCCGATCCCCAGTCGTCGGCGCGCGAGCCAGACGGCGCCGCAGGCGAAGGGCACGAGCGCGAGCACCCGCGCCCACGCCACCGCGACGAGCCCGTAGGGGGCCGCGACGACGACGAGCGCCACGAGGACCGGGAGCATCGTGAGCTGCAGCACGATCCACCCGCGCTGCGCGCCCCTGGCGCGCAGCGAGTCCCCGAGGGGGAAGAGGGATACGACGATCCCCTCGGCGACCGCGATCGCCGTGAGCACGCCGCTCGCCTCGCCCCAGACCGGGCCGAAGAGGACGACGATCATCGGCGTCGCGAGGACGGCGAGCCCCGCCGAGGCCGGCAGCGCGTAGAGCGCCTGCCAGCGCATCAGGCCGAGCGCCGTCGCGCGCATGCCGTCGCCGCCCTCGACCTCCCGGTCGTGCGAGAGGGCGGGGAAGGCCACCGCCGACACGTTCCATGCGACCGACTCGATGACGAGCTCGGGGATGCGGAACGCGATCGTGTACAGGCCGAGGGCCCGCTCGCCGAGGACGCGGCCGATCGCGACGACGTCGACCTTCGAGCCGATCATGGCGACGAGCTGGAGCGTCGCGGCCCCCGCCCCGTAGCGCACCATGCTGCGGGCGATCGCGGTGTCGAACCGCAGGCGAGGGTGCTCGCTCGCGAGGACCCACAGCGTCACGGTCCACGCCGCGCTCCCGGCGAGCAGGCCGATCACCAGCGCGCCGGCGCCGAGACCGGCGAGCGCGAGCACGATCGTCACCATCCCTCGCACGGCGCCGCGGAGCAGCAGCGGCACCGACCGCCGGCGGAACTCGAGCTCCCTGACGAGCAGCCCGTCGTGGATGTTCCCGATGCCCCCGATGAGGAGGTTCGCGGCGGCGAGGCGGAACAGGTCGGTGTCCTCGGCGACCCCGAAGAACCCGGCGACGAGCGGCGCGCACGCCAGCGCAACCCCGGTGAGGGCGATCGCGACGACGAAGTTGAGGGTGAACGCGACATCGACGCGGTCGGTGATCCCCTTCTCCTGCTCGTAGATGACCGTGGCGCGCATGCCCACGTCGCTCACGAGCTCGAGGACCGCGAGGTAGGCGAGGATCGCGGCGACGACGCCGAAGTCGGCTGGGCTCACGGCCCGGGTGACGACGAGGAGCGCGGCGAACGTGAGCGCGCGGCCGCCGACGAAGGCGATCGTCGTCCACGCGATTCCGCGCCCGATCTTCGCGCGGCTCGAGAGGGTCACGCGTCCACGGTGACGGACGGCGGCGGCCGCGACGGGGGAGCCAGAGCAACGCAGCGGGTGAGGGGTGCCCCCGGATCGCCGCGCCGAGGGTGGGTCTTCCGTCCGTGTGGGTGACTTGGGTACCCCACCGGGTCCGAGGCGGCGCGACCCCGGTCGATCAGGGGAGGGCGATCCGATCCCGACCCTGAGAGTGCCCATGCCCCACCTCCGCCACATCGTCTCCGCCGCGCTCCTCACCGCTGCCTGCGTCCCGGCCGCCGCCCAGGCGACCGTCGTTCCTCGCCAGGCGCTGCTCGAGGGCACGACGTGGAGCGAGTTCGACCAGGTGAACGCCTCGGTCTCCACCATCTCGCTCGACACGTCGCGCGCCGCCGAAGGTGCCCAGTCCGCCAAGGCCGTGTTCCACGGCGGCTCCAACGGCTACGCCCGTGGCATCTTCAACACGGACTGGCGCGACGGCGACGATGTCTGGTACGGCGCGTCCTTCTACCTGCCCACCGGGTTCAAGGCCGCGATGCAGGGCCAGGTCGATCTTCTGCGCTGGGACAACTGGACCGTCGACCCGACGAACACCGACCGCTCGGGCATCGTCATCTACAACTCCGACAAGAAGGCCCGGCTCATCCGCCAGCAGCTCGGCGTGGAGCAGGTGCCGATCGCCGCGTCGTTCGACCTCCCGGAGGGCCGCTGGTTCCATCTCGAGGTGCACCAGAAGCTCAGCAACGGATCAGGGGCGATCAACGAGGTCTTCCTCGACGGCGTGAAGATCGCCGGGTCGACCGACCGCAACACGTACGGCCGCGGGGTCACGCGGATGCGGACGGGCATCGTCGCGATCGACGCCTCGCGCCAGAACAACGCGCTCACGATGTGGTTCGACCGCTCGACGGTGTCCACGAGCCAGGTCGGTCCCCTCGGAGCCCCTGCGCCCGCGCCGGAGCCCGCGCCCGCGCCGCCGGCTGATACGACGCCGCCCGAGACGACGATCACGTCCGCTCCGGGGACGGGGACGACGTCGCGGACCGCGAGCGTCGCGTTCACCTCGAGCGAGGCGGGCTCGTCGTTCAGCTGCCGGCTGGACGGGGGGTCCTGGGTGCCCTGCGCCTCCCCGGCGACGTTCAACGACCTCTCCGTGGGGACGCACACGGTGGAGGTCCGGGCGACCGATGCGGCGGGGAACGTCGATCCGACTCCGGCGAGCGTGACGTGGGAGGTGAAGGCGCTCGAGACGGCGGTCGAGGTCGACAAGGCGAAGGGCGCCGTCGCGTCGGCGTCGAGCACGTGGAGCTCCGGCTACGCCGCTCGCTCAGGCAACGATGGCTCCATGGCGACCCGCTGGAGCTCGACGGCGGCCGACAACCAGTGGTGGCAGGCGGATCTCGGCAGCGCCCAGAGCGTCGAGGCGGTCTCGATCGACTGGGAGGGGGCGTACGCGTCGAGCTACGTGGTCGAGACGTCGCTGAACGGGACGACGTGGAGCACCGCGGCACACGGCTCCGCCAGCGGCGCGGGCACGGTCACGAGCCGGTTCGCTCTCCGCCAGGCGCGGTACGTCCGCATCCGGGCGATCACGCGCGGCACCCGGTACGGGGTCTCGTTCTGGGAGGCGCGGATCCTCGGACCTCAGGAGCAGGCGCAGGAGCCCGCCCCTGCGCCCGCGCCGGAGCCCGCGCCCGCGCCGCCGGCTGATACGACGCCGCCCGAGACGACGATCACGTCCGCTCCGGGGACGGGGACGACGTCGCGGACCGCGAGCGTCGCGTTCACCTC
>JBFIDS010000508.1:0-3010 GCA_041603715.1 Paraconexibacter sp.
ACCGGTGCGCCGGTCGCCGGCGCGAGCGTCGGAGGCGCGACGACCGGCGCGGACGGCACGGCGACCGTCGGGCCGTTCGCGACGCGCGGGCCCCAGGCCTTCAAGGCGTCGAAGCCCGGCACGATCCGCTCGAACATCCTCGGGGTCTGCGTGAGCGACGGAGCCGACGGCTTCTGCAACAGCGCCGTGCCCGGACAGCCCGCGCCGCCGCCGGCCCCGGCCGCCGGCTGCGTGACGACCGGTGACGACGGACGCTGCGGCACGCCCGACGAGCGTCCCGCGCTCGGCGCCATCACCTCGGTCAAGGAGAAGCAGCGGTTCCCGCGCGGCGAGGGCCCGCGGACGCTCGCCGGGACCGTCGACGAGAAGGGCTCGGGGGTCGCGAAGGTCCGGCTGCGCCTGACCCGCAGCGACCGGCAGTTCCGCGGGCGTGACCGGCGCCGCAAGTACTGCTTCACGTTCGACGATCGTGCCGAGCGCCTCGAGCTGATGTCCCGTTGCGGCGCCTCGCGCGGGAGCTGGTTCGAGGTCGGGGACAAGGCGGAGTGGTCCTACCTCCTGCCCTCGCGGCTGCCCCGCGGGCGCTACGTGCTCGACGTCGAGACGACCGACCGCGCCGGCAACGTCGATCGCAAGCTCCAGCGCACCCGCAACCGCGTCGTGTTCAACGTCGGATGAGCCCCCGCCGGCGCCACCTCGTCCCCTTCTCGCAGCTGCGGGTCGCGGCCGCCGCCGTCATGGCCGCGGCCCTGCTCGCCGGCTGCGGGGTCGGGGCGGGGACGCCGGCGACCGACACGCGCCTCACGATCACGCGGGACTTCGGACACGTCGACGTCGAGCGGCTCGACGACCCCGCCTCCGGCGGCGCCGACACCGCGATGCGGCTCCTGCAGCGCAACGCCGAGGTCGAGACGCGATTCGGCGGCGGGTTCGTCCAGGCGATCGACGGCGTCGCGGGCGGGATGCGCGACGGGCGCACCGTGGACTGGTTCTACTTCGTCAACGGCGTCGCGGCGGAGGAGGGCGCGACCTCCTACGAGGTCCGCAAGGGCGATCACGTGTGGTGGGACCACCGCGACTGGTCGGTGACCGGGACGGTGCCCGCCGTCGTCGGCGCCTACCCCGAGCCCTTCGTCCACGGGGTCGACGGCAAGCGCCTGCCGATCCGTGTCGAGTGCCCGATCGAGGACGACCCCGCGTGCGAGGCCGTGCGCGACCGGCTCGTCCAGGTCGGCGTCGTCCCGGGCAGCGGCGGCCTGCGCACGTCGCTCGCCCAGGAGACGATCCGCGTCATCGTCGGCCCGTGGTCGGCGGTGCGCGCCGATCAGGTCGCGCGGCGCATCGAGGAGGGTCCCGCGACGAGCGGGGTCTACGGCCGGATGGCCTCCGACGGGCGCTCCCTCGAGGTCCTCGACGAGCGGGGTGAGGTGACCCGCACCCTCCGCGCGGGCACCGGCCTCGTCGCGGCGACGCGGATCGAGGACGAGGCGCCCGTGTGGGTCGTGACGGGCACGGACCGGGCCGGCCTGCGCGCCGCCGTCGGCGCGCTCACCGAGGCGAGGCTCGACCGGGCGTTCGCCTACGCGGTCACGGCGGGTGGCGGCGTGAAGCTGCCCGAGGTCACGACCTCCGACGGCGCGGCGGACGGAGCGCCGGCGCCGTGAGCCACCGGCGGCTCGTGAGCCCGCTGCACGCGGCCCGCGCGTCGGTCGGCGCGGTCTTCTGCGCGGTGCTCGCCGCCGGGGGGCTCGTCGAGCACCCGCTCCTCCTCGCCGGGGTCGGCGTCGCCGTCCTCGTCGCGGCCGCCGGTGCCGGCGTCCTGCGTGACCTGCGCCGCATCGCGCTCTTCGCCGTGCCGCTCGCGCTCGTCTTCGCGGCCATCAACACGCTCGTGGTGCGAGAGGGGCTCACCGTGTTCGCCCGGCTCGGCGAGGTCCCCCCGGTCGGCCAGGTCGACCTCACGGTCGAGGCGCTCGTCTACGGGCTCGTCCTCGGCGCGCGGATCATCGTCGTCATCCTCGCGTTCGCCGTCTTCACCGCGTGCGTGGACCCGGACGAGCTGCTGCGGATCTTCCGGCGCGTGTCGTTCCGCAGTGGACTCACGGCGGCGCTCGCGACACGGACGATTCCGGTCCTCGCCCGCGACGCGCAGCGGCTCGACCTCGCGCGCCGGTGCCGCCCGGACGGAGGGGGGACCGGCATGGCGGCACGCACGGCGGTGCTCCGCGCCGTCACCTCCTCGTCGCTGGACCGCGCGCTCGACGTCGCGGCCACCCTCGAGGTCCGCGGGTACGGGCTCGCGCAGCGTCCGCCGGCGTCCCGGCGGCCGTGGTCGCGCCACGACATCTCCTTCGCGGTCGCGGCGGCGGCGATCCTCGTCCTGCTCATCGGGTCGCGCATCGCGGGAATCGGGGACTTCACGCCCTATCCGCTCACGGTCGCGCCGACGGGTGGGGCGGAGGTCGCGGTCACGCTCGCGATCGTGGTCGCCGCCGCGCTTCCGTTCCTCGACCGGCGAGGGATCGCGCGATGAGCGTCCTGCGCTTCGACGGCGTCACGTACACGTACGCGGGCGGCGATACGCACGCGCTCGTCGACGCGTCGTTCTCCGTCGAGCCCGGCGAGTTCGTCGTCCTCGCCGGGGACTCGGCGAGCGGCAAGTCCACGCTGCTGCGGGCCGCGGGCGGGCTCGTCCCGCACTTCCACGGCGGGACGTTCGGCGGCCGCGTCCTCGTCGGCGGGCTCGACACGCGCGACCATGGCCCCGCGGAGATCGCGGCCGTCGCCGGGAGCCTGTTCCAGGACCCGGAGAGCCAGAGCGTCCTCGGCACGGTGCGTGCGGAGCTCGCGTTCGGGCTGGAGAACCGCGGGCACGCCGCCGCGGCCGTCGCGCGCGGGGTGGAGGAGGCGGCCCTCGCGCTCGGGATCGAGAACCTCCTCGAGCGTCCGACGCACGAGCTGTCGGGCGGAGAGCTGCAGCGCGTCGCGCTCGGCGCCGCCCTCGCCGGGC
>JBFIDS010000509.1:0-3001 GCA_041603715.1 Paraconexibacter sp.
AAGTAGGACGGCTCGCCGGTCCCCGCTCCCCGCGCCGCTCGGGCGCGGGGACCGGCGGCGCGGATAGGCTCGCGCCGGATGCCCGATCCCCTCTCCCCCGCCGACCGCAGTTCCCTCGCCGCCGAGATCGGGCCCGTGACGATGGCCGTCGGCGGCGTGCTCGTGTTCGAGGCGGGCGCAGGCATCGACCGGGCCTCGGTCGCCCGGCGCATCGAGCAGCGCCTGCACCTCCTCCCGCGCTACCGCCAGAAGCTCGCCTCGCCGGCCCCCGGGCTCACGAACCCGGTCTGGGTCGACGACGACGGGTTCGACATCGACTGGCACGTGCGGCAGGCATCGCTGCCCGCGCCGGGCGGCCCCGCGGAGCTCGCCGAGCTCGTCGGCCGGGAGATGTCGCGCAAGCTCGACCGCAGCCGGCCGCTCTGGGAGATGACCGTCGTCGAGGGTCTCGCCGGCGGGGAGACCGCGGTCCTGCCGAAGATGCACCACGCGCTCGTCGACGGGGTCGCCGCGGTCGACATCGGCACCGTGATCCTCGACCCGACGCCCGAGGGCCTCGACCTCGCGCCGCCCGACGAGGCGTGGCAGCCCAGGCGCTACGACCGCCGCGTCCACCTCGCCAAGCTCCCCATCGAGCGCGCGACCTCGGCCCTCAAGGGCGCGCGCTGGTGGACGGGGATCGTGCAGCCGCGCCGCTTCACCGACCCGATGCGCGCCGCGGGCGACGTCAAGCGCGCGACGGACCTGCTCGTCGAGCTCGCGCGGCAGCGGCCGGCCGCGCCGATGACGCCGCTCAACGAGCCGATCGGACCCAACCGGCGCTACGCGCTCCACCACGTACCGCTCGCGGACCTGAAGACCGCCGCGAAGGCGAGCGGCGGCACCGTGAACGACGCGATCCTCGCGGTGGTCGCGGGCATGCTGCAGCGGTACTTCGAGCAGGCGGGAGCCCAGCCCGACGCCCCGCCCGTCGCGCTGGTGCCGGTGAGCGTCCGGCGCGAGGGCGAGGACGGCGGCAACCGCATCTCGACCGTGCTCGTCGACCTGCCCGCCGACGTCGCCGATCCGGCGGAGCGCATCCGCCGGGTCCACGCGACGATGACGAAGATCAAGGACTCCGCGGCGGTCCGGGCAGGGGCGCTGCTCGTCGAGGCGAGCGGCTGGGCACCCCCGCTCGTCTCGTCCTCGCTCGCCCGGGCGATGAGCGGGGTGCGGGCCTTTAACCTCGTCGTGTCGAACGTCCCCGGCCCGCAGGTGCCGTTCTACCTCAACGGCGTCCGGCTTCGCCACATCTACCCGGTCGTCCCCCTCAACCCCTCGACGCAGGGGCTCAACGTCGGCGTCATCAGCTACGACGGCGGGGTCGGGTTCGGGCTCACCGCGGACCGCGACCTCTCCCCGCCGGTCGCCGTCGCGCGTGACGCGCTTGCCGCGGCGCTCGAGGAGACCCTCGCGCTCGGGCGGTGAGCGCACCGTGACCGGCCCCGCTGTCCCCCCGACGCCTATCGCGCGCCCATGCGCCGAGGGGCCGTGGTCCTATGACGACACGCGAGCGGCACGCCGCGTCGGGATCCACCAGGTGCGACCGGCGTGCTGGGCGGCCCGGCCGTTCGACGTGGACGAGGTCCCCGCCGCCGTCGCCGAGACGTTCCGGCGCGGCGGGCTCAACCTGCAGCGCATCCGCGCCGCCGGCACGGACGCCGCGAGCCTGCGAATGTGGACGGCATGAGCAAGACCGCGCGCTTCCCCTTCCGCTGGGACCCCCGCTACCTGCGGGCGGCCCGCCCGTTCGGCATCCGCCCCGCCAACGCCTGGGTCGACGTCGGTCCCGACGGGCTCGACGCCCACTACGGTCGGTGGACCTGCCGGACCCCGTGGTCGAACCTCACCGAGGTCGACGTCACCGGCCCGTACCGCTTCGTGAAGACGGCGGGACCGCCCCGCCTCGGGATCACCGACATCGGTCTCACGTTCGCGAGCAACGGCGACCGCGGCGTGCTGCTCACGTTCGCCGAGCGGGTCCGGTGCATCGAGCCCCTCGGCGTGCTCCGCCACGGCGAGCTGACCGTCACCGTGGAGGACATCGACGGGTTCGCGGCGCTCGTGCGCGAGCGGGTCGGGGCCTGAGCACCGGCGCCGCCGGCGCTCGACGGGCTGCGGCGGGCCGGAGCGCGGCGCGGCGGGCACGGGCCACCGCGGTCGGGTGCCGCGGACACCCTCAGAGCACGAGGCGTCGCTGCGTCTTGACGATCGCCAGGCGCCACAGGGCGCCGGCGAATACGAGGAGCGCGAGCAGGTGCAGCGCGTCCTGCCCCGGCTCGAGGCCGAAGACGGCGTGGCGCACGAGCTCGACGCAGTGGTGCAGCGGGTTGAGGTTCGCCGCGATCTCGACGCCGCGCGGCAGCTCGCTGAGGGGGAAGAACGTCCCGGCCGTGAGGAACAGCGGGGTGAGGACGGCGCTCTGGATGTAGCTGAAGTTCTCGATCGTGCTCGCGCTCGCCGAGACCGCGGTGCCGAACGCCGCCCAGCCGAAGCCCGCGATCATCCCGATGAAGGGGACGAGGAGCATCCCGAAGGAAGGATCGAGTCCGAAGAACATCGAGACGATGATCGGCACACAGCCGTAGAGCCCCGACCGCACCGCGAACCAGGTGATCTCCGCGGTGACGAGCTCCTCCGTGTCGACCGGGGTGGTGAGGATCGCGTCGTAGGTGCGCTGGAACTCGCGTTTGATGAACGAGCCGTACATGGCGCCGAACGCGGCGGAGAAGAGGACCGCGGTCGCGACGCTGCCGGTCCCGACGAACTCGATGTACCGCAGGCCTCCGACCTCGTTGACGAGCGCGCCGAAGCCGAAGCCGAACGCGAGGAGGTAGACCGTGGGCTCGACGGTCGCCGAGAAGGTCGCCGATCGCCAGTACGAGCGGTAGTTGATGACCTCGCGGACGAGAACTCCGGCGAGCGCGGCGCGCTCGAGACGACGCACGCGCCGGCGGCGCGG
>JBFIDS010000510.1:0-2999 GCA_041603715.1 Paraconexibacter sp.
AAGGCTGCCAGACGCAGCCCCGGACCGCACGCCCGTGACGGGCCCGGGCGGGCCCCGGCGTGGGGCGAAAGCTAGCGCGCGACCCAGGTGTCGCCGCGCCGGCCGAGGACGACCTCGGTCTCGACGCCGGCGGCGACGACGTTGAAGTGGGCCTCGTCGTCGTCGGTGCCCGGCTTGTCGACGACGTGGACGAGGTGAAGCTCGTCGATCGGGACGCCGGCACCCGCCTTCGCGGCGAAGGCCTCGCGGGCGGCGGATTCCATCGTCGCGCGATCCCAGCCCTTGTCGTCGGCGTGAGCGTGGGCGAGCTGCTCGTTGGCCGCCTCGAGACGGTCGTGCAGCCGCTTCTGGGCCGCGTCGGCCCGCCGGCCCCCGGCGATGGCCCCACCGAGCGCGAGCCCGAGGAGCAGGACGACGACGACGATGGCGATGATGGCGATGATGCTCACGGCGGGCATCGTAGCCCGCGACCCCGTCGGGCGCGGCGCGCGCTCTCCCCAGGCGCGACGCGGCGGTCCGTCGAGATCGGCGGGCCGAGGGGCTACTGGAGGACGTTGCGCGACTGGAGGTGGGTGCCGACCTTGCGCTTCACGCGCTGGAGGGCGTTGTCGACGGTCTTCGCGTCGCACCCGATCCGCGCGCCGATGGCCTCGTAGCTCTCGCCGTCGAGATAGAGCGACAGCACCCGCGACTCGAGCTCGGAGAGCACCGAGGAGAGGCAGGACACGAGTGCACCGAGCTCCTCGGTCGAGACGACCTGGTTGACCGGGTCGTGCACGGTCGGCCCGGCGATGACCTCCTCGAGCGTCGGCTCGCCCTCGGTGGCGCCCGCCGGCGACTGCGAGAACGAGACGTACTGGTTGAGCGGGCTGTGCTTGTTGCGCGTCGCCGTCTTCACCGCGGTGATGATCTGACGCGTGATGCAGAGCTCGGCGAAGTTGCGAAAGCTCGACTCGCGGTCGCTGCGGTAGTCGCGGACCGCCTTGTAGAGGCCGACGAGGCCCTCCTGGATGAGGTCGTCGCTATCGCCGCCGGCGAGGAAGTACGACGAGGCCTTGAGGCGGACGAAGCCGTAGTAGCGGCGGACGATGCGGTCGTAGGCGAGCGGGTCGCCGGCCTTCGCGAGAGCGAGGAGGTAGCCATCCTCGACCTGGACCTGACCATGAGTGTTGGGGGAGAAACGAGCCACGAGGTGGTCCTTTCGGCCCGTTGCAGCGCAATCGGGCAGTCGGAATTCCTCAGTGACGCACTCCTCCCCTGGCGCCATCTGAAATGTCTGACCTGTCGATCGAGGAGATCTCGACCTCAGGTCGAACGTGATGTGGCGCGAACCTAGCCGCTGTTATGTCCCCGTGTCAAGCGTCTCGGACGGATTGCAAGATCACGTGCGTCCGGAGGCGTCTCGCGCGGCCCGGCGGGCGCCCGCGGCCGGCCCCGTCAGTCATGCGTTCGCCGTGGACGCGTTCGCCGTGGCGCACGATCATCTGCCGTGCACGACGAGCAGCGGCGGCCCTGACCCGTGGCGCAGGGAGGTGACCTCCCCGAAGGCAGGAGAGCGATCGAAGCTATACCCCCGGTGGGTATGTGTGCTACGGTCGCCGGGCCCTATACCCCCCCTCCGTATACGTCAGGAGAATCGTCATGACCTCTGCAGTGCCCGACCCTCGGCGATGGAAGGCCCTCTGGGTCATCGCGCTCGCCCAGTTCCTCGTGATCATGGACACGTCGATCATCGGCGTCGCCCTCCCCGACATCCAGGCCGACCTCGGCTTCAGTCCCGCCGACCTCTCGTGGGTCTTCAACGCCTATGTCGTCGCGTTCGGCGGCCTCCTCCTCCTCGGCGGCAAGCTCTCCGACGTCTTCGGAGCCCGGAACGTCTTCACCGCCGGATTCCTCCTCCTCATCGTCGGGTCGCTCGGCGCGGGCCTCGCCACCAGCGCCGAGGTCGAGATCCTCGGACGGGGCCTCCAGGGCGCCGCGGCCGCGCTCATCGCGCCCTCGGCCCTCACGCTCGTGATGGTCCTCTTCAGCCACGACGGCTCCGAGATGACGAAGGCGATGGGCCTCTACGGCGCCGCCGCGCCCGCCGGCGGCACCGCGGGCGTGTTCCTCGGCGGAGTCCTCACCGACGGCCTCGACTGGCGCTGGACGCTGCTCATCAACGTCCCGATCGCCCTCGCCGTCCTCGCCGCGACCCCACGCCTCCTCCCCGCCGTCCCGGCCCGGCCCGGACGCATCGACCTCGCCGGCGCCCTCACCGCGACCGCCGGTCTCGCCACCACCGTCTTCGCGATCGTCCGGGCGACGGAGGTCGGCTGGGGCTCGGCGCAGACGCTCGGCGTCCTCGGGGGCGGCCTCACCGTCCTCGCCCTGTTCGTCGTGCTCCAGGTGCGCCGGCGCGACCCGCTCCTCCCGCTGTCGGTGTTCCGCCTGCCGAACCTCGCGGCGGCGAACGTCGTGATGGCGCTCCTCGGAGCCGCCTGGATCCCGATGTGGTTCACGGCGAACCTCTGGCTCCAGCAGGTGCTCGGCGCCGGCGCGTTCGAGGCCGGCGCGGCGCTCGTGCCGATGACGCTCCTCCTCATGGTCATCATGGTCGGCGTCGTCGGCCGGGTCATCGAGCGCTACGGCCTGCGCACTCCGATCGTCGCGGGCCTCGTCCTCCTCGCGGGCGGGATCGCGCTGTTCGCGACCGTGCCGTCCGACGGCGGCGGCTACGCGACCGCCTTCCTCCCGGCCTCGCTGCTCGCCGCGGTCGGCATGTCCCTCACGTTCATCCCGGCCATGATGGCCGCCATCGGCTCGGCGCCCCCGCACCTCGGCGGGATCGCGTCGGGCATCGTCAACACGACCTACCAGGTGGGGTCGGCGATCGGCCTCGCCGCGATCACCGCCGTCTCGCTCGCCGCCGGTGCCGACCGCATCGGCGACCCCGTCTCCCTCACCGCCGGCTTCCACGCCGCCTTCCTCGCGTCCGCGGGCATCGCCCTCGCGGCCGG
>JBFIDS010000511.1:0-2998 GCA_041603715.1 Paraconexibacter sp.
CTCCACGCGCGGGCGGCGCGCGTTGGCGCCCCGGCTCCGTCCCGCCTCGGGGCGGGCAGGGCCACCCGGTCCGTCGGGCCACCCTGCGCAGGGCGTCAGTCGTACATGCGCGAGAGGTGGGCGTACGGAGCGCCCGCCTCCCGGGTCCCCGTCTGCCGGACGAGCCGGTAGCGGCGGATCTTGGGCCGGTCCCCAAAGGAAACGGTGTCGGCCGGTCGCGGCTCCGCCTTCGCGAGAAGGGCGAAGCGGCTGACCTCGGCGCGGGCGGCGGTGGAGCTGATCGGCATGCACAGGATGGTGCCGACCGGATCCCGCGCGGTCATCGGCCGGGCGGTCCGAACGTCCCTCCCCGCGTTTCGCCCGGCGGTCGAGGAGCGTCCCCCGGCGTCCCTGGGCGTGCCGGTCAGGCCGGGAGCTCGAGCGGGCGGTCCACGAGGGACACGCCGGCGGCGTCGAGCGCGGGACGCATCGGCTTGGGGACACGACGACGGACGCGCCAGCGCGCACCGGAGAACGAGTGGTTCGCCACCGTCGCGAAGCCCGCCTCGTCCTCGCGCAGCGCGAGCAGGAGGTGCGCGATGCGGTCGCTCGACGGCAGCTCAGGGTGGTTGACGCGCACGCAGTAGCAGTGCACGCGGCGCCCGCGCGGGCCACGGACGAGGAGCGCCCCGCCCTCCCCCAGCAGCCACACGCCGAGAGCGCCCCGCTCCATGACGAGCCCGGTGCGGGCGTGCAGATCGCGCGCGTCGTGCCCGAGGAGATCCCCGAGGAGGCCGAGCGCCACGCGCTCGGGTCCCTCGGCGGCGCGCTTCTTGGGACGGACGACGTTCGCGCCGCGCTGCGCGTAGAGCTCGGGGAGGATCCAGCCCTGGGCGAACGCCGCGAGCGAGACCGGCAGCGCGAGGGGCTCGACGAGGAAGAGCACGATCCCGGTCACCGTGAACGGGACGACGTGGCCGAGCGTCGAGACGGTCCAGCCGATGCCCCGGCGGCGCAGCTCCCGCTCGTCGACGCGGCGCCGCCAGCGAACGGCGTCGAGCTCGGGCAGCCCTCCCGCGCTCCCGGCGGTCGTGGGGGCCGGGGTGCTCACCCGCCGGAGATCGGCAGGCGCATGATCACGAGCGGCGCGTCGACGGGCAGCTCCCGCACCTGCTCGGCGTGGCCCTCCCCCGTCGACACGATCGCGAAGTAGCCGCGGTCGAGCTCGGCGCGGAACGCCGCGGCGGCGGCCTCGACGGCCTCGGTGTCGTCGGCCGTCCACTCCGCGAGGGTCGTGTGGCCGGTGCTGTCCATGCGGACGAGTCGGGACATGCGTGCCTCCTGGGGCGCTGGCGGTCGTCAGGGGATGCTACGCGCGTCGCTGTGCGATGGATGCGCCGGGCGCACCGGCGCTCACGGCTCCGCTCCCAGCGGGGGCGGCTCATCGGTGATCCAGTCCGATCGACCCAGGTCGCGGCGGACACGCGCGAGATCGCGGTCCGGGTCCACGAGGTCCGCCGGCGGACGGCCGTTCAGGGAGACGAGAGCACGGACCCGGACCTCGACGTCACGGCCGCGCTCGCGCTCGCGATCGGCGAGGCGGCGGGCGAGCTGCTGGAGCATGTCGGGCCGCACCGACGCGCGCTGCGCCTGGCGCGGGGTGACGAGGTCGGAGGGATCGAGGGTCCAGCGCGCGCCGGTGCGCCGGTCCACCGCGGTGTACGTCGCGACGCCGACCTTGTCGCGGAGCTTCATCTGCCACGCGAACCGGTGCCCCTCCTCGGTCCACCCGACATGACCGGGATAGAGGTGGTGGCGCAGCGGCACGAGCAGCTGGACGGCGACGTAGACGGCGAGGCCGCCGACGAGGAGCCGGGAGCACCGGTGCGCGCCGCCGGGCCCGCTGGCGTGCGCCGCGGCCGCGAGGGGAGGCGCGTCGTGCGGCCTGTCCCCGGCCGCCCCGTCCCGGCGTCGGGTGCCGCGCGCCGCGCGCACCCGGGCGGCGAAGTCCCTCGGCCACGTCGGGTCGAGGAACACCGTCGTGGCGACGAGCATCATCGGGGGGAAGATCCCGATGTCGAAGATGATCCAGTTGAGAACGTGGAACGACGCGGCGAGCCCGAGCGCGAGCAGGCGGGTGCGGCGCCACACGAGCAGCGGCACGATCGAGAGGTCGAAGGCCGCTCCGGCCCATGAGAACGTCTCGCCCGCCCACGGCTCGTCGAGGAGCGGACCGATGAGGAGGAGGTCGGAGCGCTCCGCGAGCCACATCGCCATCGGCTGTCCGGCGAGCCAGTCGTCGCCGAGCTTCGCGAGCCCCGCGTAGGCGTAGATCACCCCGACCTGGAAGCGCAGCATCCACACCGCCCACACCGGGACGGTCCGCGGGCGCGAGGGGTCCCTCCGGGAGGGGACGGAGAACGCGCGGTCCGACGGGGCGGCCGCGAGGAGCACGAGGATGAGCAGCGCCGCATAGAAGTGGTTGAGGTACTCGGCCTTGTCGAGGAGGAAGACGTAGGCGAAGGCGGCGACGAGGAGCGGCCCGACGATCCGGTGGGCGACGCCCGCGGCGAACAGGAGTCCGAGGACGGCGAGGAGCCCGAAATGGACGTGCAGGAGCGGATCGGGCCACGGCGCGACCCAGTCGAAGCCCTGGAACGTGAAGAGGAACTCCGGGTCGCGGTAGGCACTGTCGAGATAGCCGCTCGTGAGGTAGCCGATCCCTTCGATGGCCATGAGGAGCCCGAGCCCGATCCGCACCACGGCGACGGACGCGCCGTCGACGGGTGAGCGCAGGCGGGTGGCGAGGGGCGCGTGGGGCACGGTGGCCCAAGTCTGCCCGTGATCGGCCGGGCGCGCCGCCGGACCCGGTCAGGGGCGAAGGGCGCCGAGGCGGCCGAGCGTCCGGCGGGCCGCGGCCGCGAACGCCGGGCCGTCGGGGCCGGGCCCCGGGAGGAGCAGTGCGGCCTGGACGAGCGCCCACCCGCGCGCGCGGGCCCGCAGCGCGTCATCGAGCGGC
>JBFIDS010000512.1:0-2986 GCA_041603715.1 Paraconexibacter sp.
CATCATCGACCCGCGCGACACCCGTCGCGTCGTCGGCCTGTGTCTCAGCGCGTGCGCGGGTGCGCCCGTCGAGCCGATGACCCGCCCGCTGTACCGGATGTAGCCCTGCGTGGCGGGTGGACGCTGAGCGGTCCCGGGACTGCTCGGCGTCCGCTCACGACCGGCGGGCGAGACGACGGCCCGTCGCGAGGCACGCGGGATAGCCCGCGAAGATCGCCGCGGCGAGGGCGTGCGTCCGTGGTCCCGCGTCGTGCTCGGCGAACGACACGACGCCCGAGCCCAGCATGAAGTCCCGGCCGTCCGCCGCGCCGAACGGACCCCACAGCATCCGCAGCCCGGGGACCGGCGCGCGGGCGTACAGGAGCGCCGAGACCCCGACGAACGTCGCGAGAGCAGCCCGCGTCGCTCGCCGCGCGGCGTCCTCGTCGGGAGCGAGGCGCTCGATCGCCGCGCCCGTGGCGACGAGAAGCGGCGGGTCGAGGAGGAAGCTCACAGCGAACATGTACCACAGTACATGTGCGCCGGTACACTTCCCGCGCATGTCGACGGCGAGCGCTCCCGGCCCCACGAGCGCGCGAGGGCGTGGCACCACCCGGCGCACCGCCCTCCTCGAGGCGACCCTGCGCGTCGTCGCCCGCGACGGCCCGCACGCGGCGAGCCACCGCGCCGTCGCGGCGGAGGCCGGCGTCCCCCTCGGGTCGACGACCTACTACTTCGCGTCACGCGAGGACATGCTCGTCGAGGCGCTGCGCCACGCGGCCCTGTCGGAGACCGAGCGGGTCCGGGCGCGCCTCGCGGCCCTCACGGCCCTGCCCCCGGGCGCCGTGGACTGGGCCGCCGAGGTCGAAGCATGGGTGCTCGACGAGCTGCGCCCCGCTCGCCGACCCGTCCTCATCGCCCGCCACCGCCTCCAGCTCGAGGCGCTCCACCGCCGTGACCTCCGCGACGTGTACGCCGCGTGGACGGCGGCGACGCTCGAGCTCGCCGCCACCGTCCTGCGTTCCTCTGGATCGGACACGCCCGGTGCGGACGCCCCCCTCCTCGTCGCCGCGATCGATGGCGTCGGGCTCAACCACCTCGTCCTCCTCGACGCGCGCCGACGGCCGTCCGCGGTCCGCGCGTTCGTCCAACGGCTCATGGCGAGGCTCGTCGATGGCTGAGCTCCACCGTCGCGCGGTCGAGGCTCTCGCCGCCGCCCTCCTGCCTCCCGAGCGCGGCGGCCCGTCACCCCGTGCGGTCGCCGACGCGGTCGCCCTGCTCACGGCCCGGCAGCCCGCCGCGAGCAGGATGGCGCTGACGGCCGCCGGCGTCGCGCTCGCCGCGGCCGCGCGGCTGCGTCACGGAGAGGCGCTCGCGGCGCTCCCGTCCGAACAGCGGTCCGGACTGCTCGCGGCCCTCGGACGCGCCGGCCCCGGAGGCGCCGCGGCCCTCGACGGGCTCAAGGCCCTCGTGCTCCTCGCGCACGGGGGCGCGGCGAACGCCGCGGAGATCCACGCGGTCGCGCACCGGCACGCGCCCGCGCGTGACGACGGGACGCTCGTGTGCACCGACGCGACGGAGGCGCCGGAGCGCGTCCACGCCGACGCGGTCGTCGTCGGCTCGGGCGCCGGCGGGGCGTTCGCCGCGCGGGAGCTCGCGCGCGCGGGCCGCGACGTGATCGTGCTCGAGGAGGGTGAGCGGTGGACCGTCGAGCGGATCCGTGCGACCGACCCCGTCACCCGCTTCGGCGCCCTCTACCGCGATGGCGGAGCGACCGTCGCGCTCGGCCTTCCGCCCGTCGCCCTGCCCCTCGGTCGCGCCGTCGGCGGGACGACGGTGGTGAACTCGGGCACGTGCTACCGGCCGCCCGACGACGTCGTCGGGCGATGGCATCGTGGTCACGGACTCACCCTCGCCGAACCGGAGCGACTCGCGGACCGCTTCGCCGACGTCGAGGCGACGATCGGGGTGGCGCCGGCTCCGGACGACGTTCTCGGCAACAACGCGCGACTCGCGCTCGCCGGGGCCGCCGCCCTCGGGTGGGACGCGGCACCGCTGCGTCGCAATGTGCCGGGCTGCGCGGGGAGCTGCCAATGCGCGCTCGGCTGCCCACGCAACGCGAAGGCCGGCGTCCACCTCACCGCGCTCCCGCAGGCGTGTTCGGCGGGCGCCCGCATCGTGTCGCGGTTCCGCGTCGACCGCGTGCTCCGCGAGGACGGCCTCGCCGTCGGGGTTCGCGGCCGCGACGTCACCGGGCGGCGCCTCGAGGTGCGTGCGCCGCTCGTCGTCATCGCCGCCGGGGCGATCGAGACGCCTCCGCTTCTGCGGCGCAGCGGGCTCGCGGGCCACCCGCGTGTCGGACGGGGCCTGTCGATCCACCCCGCCCTCGGGGCGGCGGGCACGTTCGACGCACCGGTCCGTGCGTGGGAGGGCGTTCTGCAGAGCGTCGGGATCGAGGAACACCATCCGCAGGACGGGATCCTCATCGAGGCGACCGCGACGCCTCCGGGGATGGGCTCGATGATCCTCCCGGGGGTCGGAGCAGCGCTCGTCGAGAGGATCGGCGCGGCGGACCGCATCGCGACGCTGGGTGCGATGGTCGCCGACGCCCCGGTGGGCAGGGTGCTCGGCAGCAATCGCCCGACGGTCGTCTACCGGCTCGCCCGGGCCGACGGCACGCGGCTCGTCCGCGCGCTCGGGCACATGGCGGAGATCCTCCTCGCCGCGGGCGCCGCGGAGGTCGAGCTCGGGGGCGGCGCACCGCCCGTCCGGCAGCGCGGGGATCTCGCCGCGGCGTTGGACTCCGTCGACCTGCGGCGCCTGCATCTCGCCGCCTTCCACCCGACGGGATCGGTCGCGGCGGGCCGTGACGCCGGCCGGCATCCGGTCGACGAGCGCGGCCGGCTCCGGGGCGTTCGGGGCGTGCTCGTCGCCGACGCGTCGATCCTGCCGGAGTGCCCGGGGGTGAACCCGCAGGTGTCGATCATGGCGCTCGCCGCCGAGGTCG
>JBFIDS010000513.1:0-2978 GCA_041603715.1 Paraconexibacter sp.
CGAGCAGGCGCTCCTCGCGCGACGCGTGACGCAGCTCGCCCGCCGGGCGACCGGCAGCGTCGTGCGCTACGGAGACGTCGCGCTCACCGGCCTGCTCACGAACGACGTCGCCGAGGCACAGCGATTCGCCGCCCGTGAGCTCGGGGAGCTCGGGGCCGAGACGGACGCCTCGCGCCGGATCGCCGCGACCGTCCGGGTCTTCCTCGAGGAGGGATCGAGCTTCGTCCGGGCCGCACGCCGGCTCGGCGTCCACGAGAACACGGTCGCCTACCGCGTGCGGCGGGCCGGCGAGCTCCTCGGCCATCCGGTCGAGGACCGTCAGCTCGAACTGCGCGTCGCGCTCCTCCTCGCCGACGTCCTGCGCCGGGTGGAGTCGGGCTAGCTTTCGCGCGGCCCCTCGGGGCCCCGTGGCGCTTCCGCCCGGGCGGACGAGGATCGCGCCGCCGGAAAGCGGACCTCGAAGCGCGCGCCCCCCAGCTCGGAGGAGGCGCCGACGGTGACGGAGGCGTCGTGGTGGCCGGCCTGCTGGGCGACGAGGGCGAGGCCCAGCCCGGAGCCGGGACGGTCGGTGTCCGCCGCCCGCACGAACGGCGCGAAGATCCGCTCGCGCTCCTCCTCGGGAACCCCGGGACCGTCGTCCTCGACGACGAGCACGGGGCCCACGGGGGTCGACGCCTCCAGGTCCGCGGGCCGCAACGCCACCCGCACCCGGCCGCCACGCCGGCCGTGCCGGCCCGCGTTGCCGGTGAGGTTCTCGACGAGGACCCTCAGCCCCGGCTCCCAACCGCGCACGACGACCGAGCCGGGTGGGAGGTCCACGTCCACCGCGACGTCCGGGTGACGGGCGCGCAGGGTCTGCGCGGCGCTGTCGGCGAGATCGACGAGATCGACGTCGTCCACCTCGACGGGGTTCGCATCGCCGCGGGCGAGCGCCTGCAGGCCGTCGAGGAGCGCGACGAGGCGACGCTGCTCGACGAGGGCGTCCTCCGCGAGCTGCTTGCGCTGCTCGTCCTCGAGCTCCGGATGGCGGGCGATGATCGACAGCGTCGCCTGCACGCTCGTGAGCGGCGTGCGCAGCTCGTGGCCCGCGTCGGCGGCGAACCGCCGCGTCGCGTCGAGGGCGCGGCTGCGGTCGGCGGCCGAGCGCCCGAGGCGCACGAGCATCTCGTTGAAGCTGCCCGCGAGCGCACGCAGCTCGGCGGGGCCCTCGACCGGCACGCGCCGCTCGAGGTCCTCGTCGACGGCGATCGCGCCGGTGGCCTTGCGCAACCGCCGCAGCGGGCGCAGCACGAGGTCGGCCGCCAGCCACACGCCGACCCCGGCGAGGAGGATCATCGCGAGCACGATCGCGACGATCCGCTCGCGCCGGCGGTCGATCCGGTCCTCGATCTGGCGCAGGCTCGTCGACGCGTCGATCCGGGCGAGGCCGCCGAGGCTGTCGACCTCGAGCGTCTTCGTGAAGACGCGGACACGCTCGCCGCGGATCGTGCGGGTCGAGAACCCGAGCGGCGCGCGCCCCGTGAGGGGGAACGGCACGCCGGACTGAAGGAGCACGGCGTCACCGAGCGTCACCCGCAGCGAGCTGCCGGTCGCCCGCAGGACGGCGTTCAGCCGTGCGTCGGGCTCCTGGAGGCCGGACTGGATCGTCGCGACCGCGGTGACGTCGGAGAGCTCGGCGGTCCGCCGCAGGCGATCGTCGATGACCTGACGCTCGGAGCGCTCGACGTCGCGGGCGACGATCACCCCCCCGATCGAGAGGACCGTCGTGAGGACCGTGAGCACGCCGATCGTGAGGCGACCGCGGAGGTTGCGCACCGGGTGAGCGTACGGGGACGCGCGTCAGGGGCGCAGCACGAAGCCCACGCCGCGCACCGTGTGGATCACCCGCGGCCGTCCTCCGGCTTCGAGCTTGCGCCGCAGGTACCCGACGAAGACGTCGGCGACGTTCGTCCCGGGGTCGAACGTGTAGCCCCAGACCTCCTCGTGCATGCGCGCGCGGTCGATGATCTCGCCGGGATGGCGCATGAACAGCTCGAGGAGGCCGAACTCGCGCTTGGTGAGCCCGAGGTCGCCCCCGGCGCGCGTCGCCTCGAGCGAGTCGGGGTCGAGCACGAGGTCGCCGACCTCGAGGCGCTGGCGGACGGAGACCGGACGGCGGCGCAGGAGCGCATGGAGGCGCGCGGCGACCTCCTCGAGGGCGAACGGCTTGACGACGTAGTCGTCGGCGCCGCTCTGAAGCCCGAGCACGCGGTCGTCGACCTCGTCGCGGGCCGAGAGCACGCACACCGGGACGTCCTCCCCGGACGCCCGCAGCCGGCGCAGCACCTCGAGGCCGTCGAGGTCGGGCATCGTGAGGTCGAGCAGCATCGCGGCGGGGTTCACCACCGTGACGGCCTCGAGCGCGGCGCGGCCCCCGGAGGCGGGGACAACGGTGAAGCCCTCGAGCTCGAGGCCCACCTGGAGGGTGCGGCGGATCGCCGGGTCGTCGTCCACGAGGAGGACGACCGGACGCGCGCCGTCGTCAGCCACGGCGGACGCGTTCGCAATCGTCGGCGACGATGTCCTCGTCGGCGACGATGACCGTGTCGCGGCCGGGGCCGCACGTGATGTTGTCGACCTCGCCGTCGCGCGCGGAGATGCGGTCGTTGCCCTTCCCGCCGACGATGATGTCCCGGCCCTTGCCGCCGGTGATGCGATCGTGGCCGGCGCCTCCGAGGAGCGTGTCGTCCCCGGATCCGCCGTCGAGCGAGTCCTTGCCCGCGTCGCCCGCGAGGACGTCGTCCCCCGGGCCCCCGTGTAGACGATCGTTCCCGGGGCCGCCGACGATCCGGTCCCGCCCGGCACCGCCGTAGAGCTTGTCGTTGCCGCGGCGCCCCTCGAGGGTGTCGTTGCCGCGACCGCCCCTGAGCGTGTCGGCCTTCGAGGTGCCGACGATCCGGTCCGCGCCCTTCGTCGGCTTGCTGCGCTTCGCGGACGCC
>JBFIDS010000514.1:0-2974 GCA_041603715.1 Paraconexibacter sp.
AGGTCGTACTCCGGGACCTCCGCCCGCACCGCCGCGATGACCGCGCCGACGACGTCGTCGATCCCGGGCGCGAGGAGCGGCGTGACCGTCGCCGGGACACGCGCCCAGGGCCACTGGGCATCGGGGGCCGTCCGCCCACCGCCGGATCGCGGTGGGGAGGTCGTCAGATCCCCCCGCCCTCGGCGAGGAGGAGGAACCAGAGCCCGAACAGCGTCAGCGCGATGCTCACGCTCACGACCATGACGACGTCGAGGATCGTGCGGGGGGGCCCGGCGTCCCGCTCGCCGCGCATCGAGCGGTGCCAGGGCAGCTGGACGCGGACCTCGGGCAGCGTGCCCGTCACCTCGCCGTAGATGCGGTTGAGCCGGCCGAGGAGCTTGCCCATGACGACCATCGAGGCCGGGATGCCGAAGAGGAGCATCACGTAGGGGCCCATCTGCGGCTGCGAGGTGTCCACGGACTGAGAGACGCCCCAGATCCAGAGGTACGGGACGCCGAGCCACATGAAGACGCTTCCGACCGCCATGAGGGCGATGAGGAGGACCCCGATCGCCTTGCTCGCTGTACTTCCGTTGCCGAGCATACGACGCCATCGTAGTAAGTGGGCGCGTTCGGGGCCGTCCGCGGCCCGCGCCCGCACTCACCGGGTGGTCGTCACCAGGCCTGCTCGTCGCCGCAGTGCGGGCAGGTGACGGTCGTCGAGACCGCCGAGTCGAAGATGTAGCCGCAGCCGCAGCGGTAGAGGGCCATGTCCTGCGGCCCGCCGGCGGCGCGGAGGCGACGCTCGGCGGCGAGGGCCGGGTCGTCGGGGACGAGTCGCAGCCGCGGCCCGTCCGGGTCCGGGGAGGGGGTCGGAGTCCCTCGCTCGTCGTCGTCTCGGTGGTCGCGGCGCTGGAGTCTCATCACTTATCGGTATGGACGCTCGGAGGGGCGGAAGGTTTCCCTTCTGCAATCGGATTCTCACGAACCGCCTTGAACCTGCTCCCGGTGCGCCGGACGAACGGCGGGTGCGGCCGCGCGCCAGCCGCCTGCGCAATACTGCGGGGCGGTATGGACCCCGCACGCAAGCGACAGATCCGCCTGACCGTCGCGCTCACGACCGCCGTCCTGCTCGCCGGGGCGCTCATGTACACGAGCTTCAGCGCCTCGAGCGAGGCCGTCACCCCGTCGAAGCTCATCGCCGGGGCCCAGCCGGGGACGAGCTATCAGCTCACCGGGAAGGTGGCCGAGGGCACCGTCGAGAAGACGCGCGACGGCATGGAGTTCCGCGTGCGCGAGCGCGAGGGGACCGCGTCGATCCCGATCCGCTACACGGGCTCGGTGCCCGACCCGTTCCGCGAGGGCCGCGAGATCATCATCACGGTCCGCAAGCAGGGGAACGGGTTCGTCGGCGAGCGCGACTCGCTCATCACGAAGTGCCCGTCGAAGTTCGAGAACAAGAAGTCGACGGACGGTAAGGACGCGCCGACCGGTTACACGTACTAGCGGTCCCGGGGACCTCTCATGGCGACCGTCGGCAGCGCTGCCCTGATCCTCGCCTTCGTGGTCTCGCTCTACGGCGCGGCCGCCTCGCTGTACGGCGTGCGCAGGAACCGGCGCGACTGGGTCGAGTCCGGTCGCAACGCGGTCTACGCGGTCGCGGCGCTCTCGGTCATCGCGTTCGCGATCCTCGAGATCGCCTTCATCCGCAGCGACTTCACCTTCGACGTCGTCGCAAACCACTCGTCGACGACGACGCCGCTGTTCTACCGCGCGTCGGCGGCGTGGTCCTCCCAGGAGGGGTCGCTCCTCCTGTGGCTGCTCCTCCTCTCCCTCGCGAGCGCGGCGGTCCTCTTCCTCACCCGGCGCACGCTGCGCGACGTCACCCCGTACGCGGCTGCGGTCCTCTGCGTGTACGCCGCGTTCTTCGCCGGCCTGATGGTCTTCGCCGAGTCGCCGTTCACGACGGTCGCCCAGCCGGTCGCCGAGGGCGCGGGCCTCAACCCGCTCCTGCGGCATCCGAGCATGATGATCCACCCGCCGATGCTGTACCTGGGGTACACGCTGTTCACGGTGCCGCTCGCCTTCGCGGTCGGGGCGCTCATCGTGCGCCGGGTGGACGCCGGGTGGCTCACGGCGACGCGCCGGTTCGCGCTCGCCGCGTGGTTCTTCCTCGGCATCGGCATCCTGCTCGGCGCTCGCTGGTCCTACGCCGAGCTCGGCTGGGGCGGCTACTGGGCGTGGGATCCCGTGGAGAACGCGTCGCTGCTGCCGTGGCTCACCGGCACCGCGCTGCTGCACTCCATGATGATCCAGGAGAAGCGCGGGATGCTGAAGGTCTGGAACGTCTCGCTCGTCCTCGCGACCGGCATCCTCTGCGTGCTCGGCACGTTCCTCGTGCGCTCCGGGATCCTCGACTCGATCCATGCGTTCGGCGCCTCGACGCTCGGCGTCCCGTTCGTGATCTTCATCGGGCTCCTCATCGTGAGCTCCGTCGTGCTCGTCGTCTCACGGCGCGACACGCTGCGCTCCGAGCACCGTCTCGATTCCGTGTTCTCGCGCGAGGCGGTCTTCCTCGGGAACAACCTCGTGCTCGTCGGCGTGGCGTTCGTCGTCTTCTGGGGGACGTTCTTCCCGCTCATCAGCGAGGCGCTCACGGGGACGAAGAGCGCGCTCGGGCCGCCCTGGTTCGACGACTACACGGTGCCGCTCGTCCTCATCCTCGTCTTCCTCTCGGGCATCGGCCCGGTCGTCGCCTGGCGGCGCCAGACCCGGTCGACCGCCCGCCGCAGCTTCTTCTGGCCGGTGTCGGCGATGGTCCTCACGCTCGTGGTGCTCGTGCCGCTCGGCGCCGCGGACCGGCCGCTCGCCTGGCTGATGTTCGGCTTCGGGGCCCTCGTCGCCGCGACCGTGACGCAGGAGTTCGTCCGCGGCACCCGGGCGCGGCGCGCGATGACCGGCGAGGCGGTGCCGCTCGCCGTGGTCTCGCTCGTGC
>JBFIDS010000515.1:0-2950 GCA_041603715.1 Paraconexibacter sp.
ATGTCGACGACCTCGACCGCGCCGGCCCGCCCCTTGCCGGGGTGGATCCAGAGCCCGGGCTTCGCGGCGTGGAACGTCACCGTGACGTCGGCGCGCACCGCCTCTCCACCGACCGCGCCGCAGCTCGCGTCGACCCCGCTGGGGACGTCGCACGCGACGACGCGCAGCGACGCCGCCGCGGCGGCCTCGCCGATCATCTCGATCGCCTCCCGTGCCGAGCCGTGGGGTGCCCCGGTCACGCCGGTCCCCAGGACGCAGTCGACGAGGACGCCCGCGCCGTCGAGCACCCCGGCCGTCAGGGCGACCGGGGCGGCGCCGGGGAGGCGGTCCGCGTTGATGCGTGCGTCCCCGCTCAGCTCCTCCACGGGCGCGACCGCGACGACCGTCACCGCGCGGCCGCGCTCGCGCAGCACGCGGGCGGCGACGTAGCCGTCCCCGCCGTTGTTGCCCTTGCCGCACACGATCACCACCCCGCTGTCGGGCGCGAGGCGCCCCGCGGCGTCCGCGAGCGCGACGCCGGCGCGCTCCATGAGGTCGAGCCCCGGGATCCCCGCGACCTCGATCGCCCAGGCGTCCGTCGCCCGCATGCGCGCGGCGTCGGGGAGCGGCTCGAGCGTGTCGGGAAGCGGGGGGCTCATGCGGATTCCGTCATCGCGACGGCGCCGGCCGTCTCCCGGGCGTGCGTGAGGCTGACCGCGACCCGTGCGACCCCGAGGTCGCTCGCTCGCTGCGCGACCGCGCCGTGGAGGCGGATCTCCGGCGCCGAGCCGGTCGCGACCACCTCGACGTCCCGCCACGCCCAGCCGGCATCGAGCGCGAGCGCCTTCGCGACCGCCTCCTTGGCGGCGAACCGGGCGGCGAGGTGCTGTCCGGGGCGCGCACGGTCCGCGGCGTAGGCGCGCTCGGCGTCCGTGAAGAGCCGCTCGGCGAGACCCGGGCGCCGTTCGAGCGCCTCCTCGATCCGGCCGATCTCGACGAGGTCGATGCCGACGCCCATGGGCCGCAGCGTATCCGCCGCTACTCGACCGTGACGGTCTTCGCGAGGTTGCGCGGCTGGTCGACGTTGAGCCCGCGCAGGCGCGCGATGCGGTAGGCGAGCAGCTGCAGCGGGATGACCGCGAGCAGCGGCTGGAGAATCCAGTCGGTGTCGGGTACGCGGATCACCGACTCGCAGTGCGCGGCGATCTCGGGGTTCCCCGCGCCGGCGACGCCGATGACGTGTGCGCCGCGGGCACGGACCTCCTGCATGTTGGAGATCATCTTGTCGAGGATCGGCGAGTCCGTCGCGATGCAGACGACGGGCGTCGAGTCGTCGAGGAGCGCGATCGGCCCGTGCTTCATCTCTCCGGCCGCGTAGGCGTCCGTCGCGATGTAGCTGATCTCCTTGAGCTTGAGGGCTCCCTCGAGGGCGACGGCGCGCCCTGCGTGACGGCCCAGGTACAGGAAGAAGTCACGCTCGAAGTGCGCGCGGGCGATCTCGTCGACGTCCGTGTCGTCGAGGATCTCCTTGATCATGTGCGGCAGGCGCTTCACCTCGCCGGTGAGCCGGACGAGCTCGTCGCGCGTCATCGCCCCGCGGAGCTCGGCGAGGCGCAGCGCGAGGAGGTAGAGCACGGCGACCTGGCAGACGAAGGTCTTCGTCGCCGCGACGGAGACCTCGAGCCCCGCTCGCGTGTAGAGCACGCCGTCGCTGTCGCGCGTCGCCTGCGAGCCCATGACGTTCGTGATCGCGAGGACGGTCGCCCCGTTCTCGCGCGCGAGACGCATCGCCGCGAGCGTGTCCGCGGTCTCCCCCGACTGCGTGATGCCGATGACGAGGTCCTTCGGCCGGAAGATCGGGTTGCGGTAGCGGAACTCCGAGGCGATGTCCATCTCCACCGGGACCCGCGCCCACTCCTCGATCGCGTAGCGCCCGATGAGGCCCGCGTTGAACGACGTGCCGCAGGCGACGATGACGATCCGGTCGACGTCGGCGAGGATGGCCTCGTCGAGCGCGCCGACATCGTCGAGATCGACGCCGTCCTCGCGCAGCGTGCGGTCGGCGATCGTCTCCGCGACGACGTCCGCCTGCTCGTGGATCTCCTTGAGCATGAACGTCTCGTAGCCGCCCTTCTCGGCGGTTTCCTCGTCCCAGTCGATCTCGACGACCTCACGCTCGAAGATCTCGCCGTCGGGCCGCATGAACGTCGTGCCGTCGGCGTGGACGACGACGATGTCCTCGTCCTCGATGTACTGGACCTGACGGGTGTGACGGAGGAAGGCCGGGATCGCCGAGGCGAGGAACGTCTCGCCGTCGCCGCGACCCACGATGAGCGGGCACTCCTTGCGGGCCCCGACGAGGGTGCCGGGCTCGTCGAGCGTCATCGCGACGAAGGCGTAGTGGCCCTCGAGCTCGGCGAACGCCGCCCGCACCGCCTCGACGAGGGAGCCCTTGGGCATGTGGAAGGAGACGAGATGCGCGATGACCTCCGCGTCGGTCTCCGACGTGAAGACGGCCCCGGAGGCCCGCAGGCGCTCCTTGAGCGCCATGTAGTTCTCGACGATCCCGTTGACGACGACGTGGACCCGGTCGGTCGTGTCGAAGTGCGGGTGCGCGTTCTCCTGGTTGACCCGGCCGTGCGTCGCCCAGCGGGTGTGGCCGATGCCGGTCCCGGACTCGGCGTCGCGGACCTCGACCGCGGCCGGCGGGGGCGCCTGCTCGGCGATCGCCGCCTCGAGGTTGTCGAGGTTCCCGACGGCGCGGACCGCCTGGATCTCACCGTCGGCGAGCACGGACACGCCCGCGGAGTCGTAGCCGCGGTACTCCAGCTTGCGCAGCCCCTCGACGAGGAGCTCCTGGGCCGGACGCGATCCGACGTAGCCGACGATGCCGCACATGTGCGGGACCTCCTTGGTCGAGACGAGAAAGCGGGGTGCGCCGACCGGCCGGACCCCGCGGAATGCGTCGCAG
>JBFIDS010000516.1:0-2942 GCA_041603715.1 Paraconexibacter sp.
CGAGCAGCGCCCACGCCTGACCGGAGTGGCCGGGCTCCCACCAGGGCTGGAAGTGATCGCTCACGTTGACCGCGTCGAAGCCCGCACGCTCCGCCGCGACGGCCTGTCGCACGAGCTCGCTGGGCGGGAACTGCTCCGTGGCGAGTTGGATCCAGTAGCGCATGTCCCCGGGCTACCCGGGGACATCGCGCCGCATGCGTCGTTCAGTGCAGGCTGAACGGCGGGTAGCGGTCGGTGACGCACAGGAGCGCGTACCCGACGACCCGCGCGTTCCAGCGGCCGACGCCGACGAGGAAATCGAAGGCGCCGCGCGGGTAGCGGCCCGTCGCGAGGATCATGACCCACGCGTAGAGCACGACGAAGAAGGACGCGACGAAGAGGAACGCGAGCATGATGAAGTGCGGGATGGCGAGGAGCCACTTCACGAGCGGCAGCCACCGGTCGAGCTCCTCCTCGGCGTCCGGGTAGTCGAACTCCAGGCGCACGGACTGCTCGGCGTCGGTCGACGGGTAGCGGTCGTCCATGAGCGCGAGATAGGCGCAGACACGAGCGCTGAACCGTGCGAGCTCGCGGTTGAAGTCGAACCACCAGCGCGGGTACTTCCGTCGCGCCGCGATCATGAGGATCGTCGGGAGGACGATCAGGCCCCCCGCGGTGGACCCGCCGATGAGGGCGAGGATGAGCATGATCGGGAGGATGAGGATCGGCCGCAGCAGCGTGGAGACGCGGTCGAGCGGCCGGTCGGGATAGTCGATGTCGAGACGGACCGGGTGGTCCGAGACGTCGTCGGCGAAGGCGATCGGCGGCGTGGAGGTGCTCATGCCGCGGACCGTAGGCCTCGCCCGGCCGCAGGGCCTCCGTACTCGACCGCAGGCCATCCGCGCCCGTTCCGCGATGTGACGGTCGCGCTCGACGCCGATGCTGTCCTCGGTGAGCTCGGTGCCCGGCATCGCGTCGGCGGTTGGTGCGCCTGACGCGGGCGCACTCGTCGTCGCGCTCGGGATCGGACTCCTCATCGGGGTGGACCGGGAGCGCCGCAAGGACCGCGACGGGGCGGCCGGTGCGGCGGGCCTGCGGACGTTCGCCCTCGTCGCCGTCCTCGGCGCGCTGCTCGGCGCCGCCGAGCCCGCCGCGGTCCCGGCGATCGGGCTCGGCTTCGTCGCGGCGCTCGGCCTCGCCCCGCTCGCCCGAGGGACGGACGCCGGCCTCACGACGTCCGTCGCACTCGTGACGACGTACGCGCTCGGCGTCCTCGCGATCCACGACGCCGAGCTGGCCGCGGCGTCCGGGGTCGGGGTCGCGCTCCTCCTCGCCGAGCGCTCCCGGCTGCACGACCTCGTCCGCGACCGGTTGAGCGAGCGCGAGGTCCTCGACGGGCTTCTCCTCGCCGCGTGCGCCCTGATCGTCCTCCCGCTCCTCCCCGACGAGGGCGTCGGCCCGGGGGGCGCCCTCAACCCCGTGACGGTCTGGCGGCTCGCCGTCGCGATCATGCTCATCAACGCGGCGAGCTACGTCGCCCTGCGTGCGCTCGGCCCGCAGCGCGGCCTTCGCCTCGCCGGCTTCCTCGGCGGCTTCGTGTCGGCGACCGCGACGACCGCCGCGATGGGGACACGGGCGCGCAGCGACCCGAGCCTGCGCCGCCCGGCGGCGGCCGCGGCGTTCGCGGCGACCGGTGCGACGTTCGTCTTCACCGCGATCGTGCTCGCGCTCACCGACGCCGGGGTGCTGCTCGACGCGGCGCCCGCGCTCGTCGCTGGCGGTCTCGCCTCGCTCGTCGTCGTGGTCGTCGCGGGGCGTGGCGGGCCCGGGTCGGCGGCGGTCGGAGGTGAGCCGGCGCGCGGTCGCGCGTTCGACCTCAAGGTACCCCTCGCGATCGCGGTCACGATCACCGTCGTCGTCACGGCCGCGGACCTTCTCGGGGATGCGCTCGGGTCGTCGGGGGCGCTCACCGCGCTGGGACTCGGTGGCTTCGCCGACGCTCAGTCCGCCGCGATCTCGGCGGCCTCGCTCGCCCGCGCGGGGACGGTGGAGGCCGGGACGGCGGCGCTCGGCGTCGTCATCGCGATCACGACGAACACGATGACGAAGGCGGGTGCCGCGCTCACCTTCCCGGGCCGCCGTGCGGTGGGAGGCATGTGGCTCGGGCTCGGCGTCATCACCGGCGCGATGTGGGGCGGCTACGCGGCGGGGGCGCTGCTCGTCTGAGGGCCGCCCGGACGGGCCTGACGGTCCCCGCGCGCACGCGCCGGCGGGTCGCGGCCCTCGATGTGGATCAGGCGGGCTGTCGACCCGGTGAATCCACATTCACACGGTGTCACGCGGCCAGGCCGTCATGCCGAGGATGAGCTGCGCGGTCTCGAGGGGCGCGTCGAGCTGTGGACAGTGGCCGATCCCGTCGAGCTCGACCCAGTCCGCCGTCGGCAGCCAGTCGCGGCGATAGCGCGCAGCCGCCTGCGGCCAGGGCAGGAGCTTGTCGGCCGTGCCCCACACGATCCGCACCGGACAGTCGATCCGCTCCGCGTCGACGGTCCACGCACGGCGCTCGGCGAAGTCGACCAGCGACGCCACGTGAGTGCAGCCCGCCGCGCCCCTGATGAGGTGCGCGACGAGGTCCGCCGGGATGTGATCGGCCGTCGAGGAGACGACGACCTGCGTCGCGCGTCGCCGGCCTTCCGGCGTCGACGCGATGGTCTCGGCCATCGGCGCGGCGGTCCGCAGAAGGTGCTGGGACGTGCGGAAGTAGCGGATCATCGCGGTGAACGACGCGTCGCCGTCGGCCCACCCGCCCGCGGGCGCGAGGGCGACGACCGAGGTCGCGCGGCCGCGTGAGGCGAGCTGGAGGGCGAGGTGCCCGCCGAGCGAGTTGCCGACGAGGTGCGCGGTCGGGAAGCCCGCCGCGTCCATCGCGGCCTCGACGTGGTCGGCGAGCGTGCCGTCGGCGA
>JBFIDS010000517.1:0-2935 GCA_041603715.1 Paraconexibacter sp.
CCGGAAGGTCCTCGAACACCTCGGCGGGGTCGTCTGCGTCCCGGGCCGCTGCGCGCCCGCCACCGCGGCTGTGCGAGGCGTCCACTCCGGCGTGGACGCCCCTGAAGATCACGGCGGCTCGTCCGACGATCAAGACGATGAAGGCCGCAACTGCCATCGGCGTCGCAATCGCTCTCGTGAGCCTCATGATCGGCGGGATCATGAAGGGCACGACGCCCACCGCGCTGATCAACCCGGCGGCCTTCGTGATCATCGTGCCGACCGTCGCGGGGTGCACGCTCGCGGCCGTCGGGATGGCGCGCTTCAAGCTCATCCCGACCCTTTACAAGATCACCTTCTCGCCGCCGGACCTCGATCTCCCCGGCAAGGTGCGCCAGCTCTGCGGCTTCGCGGACCGCGCCCGTCGCGACGGGCTCCTCGCGCTCGAGGAGGACCTCGAGACGATCGACGACGAGTTCACGCGCAAGGGCATGCAGCTCGTCGTCGACGGGACCGATCCGGACCTCCTCGCCGAGATCCTCGAGGCGGACACCCACGCGATGCACGCGCGCCACAAGGCGAACGCCCAGGTCTTCATGAAGGCCGGCGCGTTCGCCCCGACGATCGGCGTCATGGGCACCGTCGTCGGGCTCGTCCACGTCCTCGGGAACCTCTCGGCCCCCGAGACCCTCGGGCCCTCGATCGCCACCGCCTTCATCGCGACCCTCTACGGGATCGCGACCGCGAACCTCATCTTCCTCCCGGTCGGCTCGCGCCTCACGGCGCTCTCGCAGGAAGAGGTCCACCAGCGGACGCTCATCCTCGAGGGCATCATGGCCGTCCAGGCCGGCGACAACCCCCGCATCGTCCAGGAGAAGCTCATCAGCTTCATCGCCCCCGACGAGCGCGACGCCGCCCGGGCGGACCCGGGTCGGCCCTCGCTCACGGCGGTCGACGGCGGGGCGGCGGAGACGGCCGAGGCCGCGTAGTCATGGCGGGCGGGCGGCGGGGCCGCAAGGGCGCACACGACGACCACGAGGAGCACTTCGACGAGTCCTGGCTCGTGTCCTACGCGGACATGATGACCCTGCTCGTCGCCCTCTTCATGGTCCTCTTCTCGATCAGCTCGGTGAACATCAGCAAGTTCGAGGACCTCCAGCGCTCCCTCGCCAGCGCGTTCAGCGGCCGCGTCCTCCCGGGGGGCACCGGCCTCCAGGAGGCGGCGACCGGCAAGGCCGACAACTCCACCCCCTCGCCGATCGTGCAGCTCTCCGGCGTCGGCGGGGGCGACGACACCGCGGCCAAGCGCGCCGCGCGGGCCAAGGCGGAGGACAAGGCGCTCGGCGAGATCAAGAAGGCCGTCGACACCGCGGTCGCCGAGCGCGGCCTCGGGGGCAAGGTGAAGGCGCAGGTGAGCCGCCGCGGGCTCGAGGTGCGCCTCCTCACCGACGGTCTCGTCTTCGACTCGGGCAGCGCCGTCGTCAAGCCGCGGGGCGCCGCGCTCCTGCGGGACATCGCCGAGGTCCTGCGCGCCGCCCGCAACTACCCCGTCGTCGTCGAGGGCCACACCGACGACGTCCCGATCGCGAGCGCGCAGTTCCCGACGAACTGGGAGCTGAGCTCCGCGCGGGCGACCGGCGTCGTGCGGACCTTCACGGGCACGGGCATGGGCGCGAGCCGGCTCACCGCCCAGGGCCGCGCCGACCTCGACCCCGTCGGACCGAACACGACAGAGGGGGGACGCGCGCTCAACCGCCGCGTCGAGATCCTCCTCCCGCGTCAGTTCGCGCTCGCTCCCGATGAGTCCGCGCGCGAGGCGGATGCGGCCGACGCGGCCACGAGCGGCCCTGCCCCCGACCTTCGCGGCTCCGTCCGCCCTTCTCCACCCCAGATCCGACCTGATGCCACGGAGGCGTCCTCGCGATGAAGAAGAAGCTGATGATCCTCGTCCCCGTCCTCCTGCTCGGGGTCGGCGGTGCGTACAAGTTCGCGCTCGCGAAGCCCGAGGCGCTGCCGCCCGCCAAGATCGAGGGCGAGGTCTACGTGCTCCCCAAGGAGTTCCTCGTCAACCTCGACGGGGGCAAGTTCGCGAAGCTCGGCGTCGCGATGGTCTTCCATCACGGGTTCAGCTCGGCGCCGGCGGGCGGTGGCCACAAGGGCGCGCCCGTCAAGCCGCCCGAGGGTTTCGGGGTCCTGCCCCAGGAGGCGGTCGTCCGGGACATCATCACCGACGAGATCACCGGCGCCGACGAGCGCGACCTCACGACGGTGAAGGGCCGCAAGACCCTGAAGAAGCACATCCTCGAGCGGCTCCACGAGGAGACCGACGTCGAGGCCGAGGACGTCCTGTTCACCGACGTGGCCGTCCAGTGAGAGAGAGGAGTTCGTGATGACCGACGACGTTCAGTTCGACGACCTCGATCCGGGCCCTGCGAGCCCGGCCGGGCCCGCGGCGCCGCGGGCGCTCCCCGGCGAGCTCGAGCGCCTCACCGACGTCCTCGTCGAGCTCACCGTCGAGGTGGGCCGCCCGCGGATGACGCTCGGAGAGGCCCTCAGCCTCGGCCCGGGCTCCGTCGTGACGGTCGACCGTCTCGCCGACAAGCCCGTCGACCTCCTCTGCAACGGGCGACCCATCGCCCGCGGAGAGGTCGTCGTCATCGACGAGGAGTTCGGCATCCGCATCACGGAGGTGATCGGGGCGACCCCCGTGAAGCCCGCGGAGGACGCGGAGATCGGCGGGTCGGGCGAGCCGCCCGCGCTGCCCGAGGCGGCGTAGCGGGAGGGGCCGTGGCGCCCCGACCGCCGCACGCTCGCACGAGCGTGCACAGGGCGGACCGGCGGCCCGCGGTGCGGCCACCGCGCCGCGGGCTACTTCCCGGTCGTGCGGTGCCCGCTGACGCGGGTGTGTCCCGCACGCGCGCGGGCCGCTCCGCCACCGCCGCGCGCCGTCGACGGC
>JBFIDS010000518.1:0-2932 GCA_041603715.1 Paraconexibacter sp.
CACCGCGGAGCTGCTCGGGGCGCTCGGTGGTGAGGAGGCCTGCATCGCGGCCGCCGAGACCGAGGAGGCCGGCGCGGAATACACGATCGACGAGCTGACGGTCGACGGCGCGACCGCCCAGGCCGTCATCACCGACGCGGACTCGACGAGCACCGTGTCGTTCGTGCTCGAGGGCGACCAGGTCAAGGTCTCGGCGAGCGAGTAGGAGCGAGACGCGGTCGTGACCCGCGGGCGGCGTGCATCGGTGCCGGTGCACGCCCCCCGCGTCTGCGTCTCGCACGGCCGTAGGCTCGGAGGATGGCCCCCGCCGACCTCACCGTCATCGCCCTCGGACGCCCCGACGCGTCCGCCTCGGAGTACATCGCCGAGATCCAGCGCCGCCTCGCCGGGGAGACCCGCGTGCGTCACCGGATGCACGCGATGGGGACCTCCCTCGAGGGTCCCACCGCGGACATCCTCGCGGTCGTCGCCGAACTGCACGAGGTGCCGTTCTCGATGGGCGTCCCCCGCGTCTACACGGTGCTCAAGCTCGACGAGCGTCGCGACAAGGAGCAGACCCTCGACGACAAGGTGGCGAGCGTCGAGGCACTCCTGGCGGGGTGAGCGGTGCCGCCTCAACCCCTACTGGCCGCCGAGAAGCTGCTTCGAGAGCATCTCCCCGCGCGTGCGGGTGGTGAAGTGGCCGGTGAAGAGCGTGTAGGTGTGCAGCGGCCCGGTGCGGCGCTCGATCTCGGCGCGGAGCGCAGCGCTCAGCCCGCGGTCGACCGACCAGCGCCCGCGGTCGATGCGGGCGTTCGTCTGCAGCACCCGGACCCGGCCGTCGAGCTCGTACTCGAGCTGGAGGCGCACGAGACCGCGGGTGCGGCCGGCGATCGTGCCCTTGGCGGTGAGCCGCCCCGTGCTCGTCAGGGCGAGCGCCGTCCGGCGCAGGCGCGCCTGCTGGGAAGCGGCGCGCAGACGGACGGTCTGGGAGCGCGTGCGCGAGTTGCCGGGGTAGACGATCGTGATGATCGCGGTGCCCAACCGAGCCTGGGCCGCGGGGATCGAGCGCCGCACGCGGACCTGACCGCGGGTCGCGTCGATCGGGGCGGTGAAACGCGTCGTGCGCCCTGCAGCCCGGACGCTGATCGCCACCCGACCGGTCGCCCGCCGCGTGATCGGGACGAGCAGGTCGATCTGCCGAGCGCTGCGCAGGATCGTGGCGCGGGCCACCTGCAGCTTCGCGCTCTCGCGAGGGGCCACGGCGGGAGGCGCGAGCGGCGGGACGGATGCGATCGGTGGCACGACGGCGGGAGACAGCGGAGGCGGAGGCGGCGTCAGGACCCACAGCTCGCTGCCGGTGGTGCCGTCGTCGGCACGGAAGAACAGGCGGCCCCCGAACTCGGTCAGCGCGCCCGGGCTGGAGTTCGCGGCGCCCGGGTTGAGGTCGGCGATGCGGCTCGTGCCCGCCGCCGTGCCGTCGCTCGACCAGAGCTCGTCCCCGGTCGTCCCGTCCTCGGCGGTGAAGTACAGCTGCCCGTCGAACACCACGGGTCCGCTCATGTCCGAATCGCCGGCGCCCGGGTTGATGTCGGCCGTTCGCGTCGTGCCGGCAGCGGTGCCGTCCGTCGACCACAGCTCATCGCCGGTCGTCCCGTCGTCGGCGCGGAAGAACAGGCGGCCGCCGAAGGGGATGAGGTTCGTCGGGACCGAGTCCGCCGTCCCGCTGTTGATGTCCTTCACCTGGACGGTCCCGACCGACGTGCCATCGGTCGCCCACAGCTCCCGGCCGGTCGACCCGTCCTCCGCGCGGAAGTACAGGCGTCCGCCGAAGACGATGAACGCGGTCGGATTGGAACCGTCGCCGCCGGGAGCGACCACGCCCGGGTTGATCTCCTTGACCTGCACCGTGCCGGGGTCGGTCCCGTCGCTCGACCACAGCTCGCTGCCGGTCATCCCGTCGTGGGCCACGAAGTACAGGCGGTCGCCGAGCACCGTGAGGTTCTGAGGGTTGGAACTGCCCCCGACGGGGTTGATGTCGGCGACCTGCACGGTCCCGGGGCCGGTCCCGTCGGACGTCCACAGCTCGCCGCCCGTCGAGCCGTTGTTCGCCCGGAAGTACAGGCGCCCGTTGATGACGACGGTGTCGCCGATGGACGACCCGTTTCCTCCCGGGCGGATGTCGGCCACCTGCGTCGTCCCCGCCCCGGTGCCGTCCGTGGACCAGAGCTCAGCTCCGTCCGTCCCGTCGTCGGCGCGGAAGTACATGCGGCCGTTGAGGATCACCTGCGACTGGAGCCCGGAGTCCCCGAGCGGGTTGATGTCCTTGACCAGCACCGTGCCGGCCGCGGTGCCGTCCGTCGACCACAGCTCGTTCCCGTTCGTCCCGTCGTCGGCGCGGAACAGCAGCCGGTTGCCGAGGACGGTGAACCGCTGGGGCGTCGAGGGACCCCCAGGGTTGATGTCCTTGACCATCACCGTGCCCGCCGCGGTGCCGTCCGTCGACCACAGCTCGTCCCCGTTCGTCCCGTCGTCGGCGCGGAAGAACAGGCGCCCGCCCATTGCGGCGAACTCGCTGGGAGCGGACGCGCCGGGGCCGGGGTTGATGTCGGCGACCCGGGCGAGGGTCGGTGCGGCAGCGGCGGGGGCCGGTCCGGCGGCGACTGCCACCGCGAGCCCGGCCGTTGCTGACGTGATGATCCGTGTCCTCCGGCGCACGTCGATCCCCGCGTTCGCTCGTCTGGCTGAGGTCCGACTCCGAGTCTCCCAGAAACCCGGCGATCCGCCAGCCGGATCTCGGTCGCTCCGGGACGACCTCCTCATCGGGCGGGTGTGGCGCGACGCCACTCGACGCCCCGCGGGCGCTCGCGCGACCACGCCCGCGCCTTCCCCGCCCGGGTGATGCTCGCCTCGCGGTTCGTGTGGGACGAGGAGGCCGACCCGATCGTCGCCG
>JBFIDS010000519.1:0-2916 GCA_041603715.1 Paraconexibacter sp.
GGCGATTCTCCCGGGGCGAGCACCGAAGTTCACGACGGGGCCGCCTTGTGCGGCCCCGTCGTCGTTGCGGGCGGTGTGACGCGCCTGCAACGGGCGCTGCGTGGCGTCGGCGCTGCGTCCTACCGTGCCACCCATGTCGCGCCGTCGCCTCGTCCTCGCGCTCGCCGTCGTCGCCCTCCTCGCCGCGGGGGCCGGCGACCTCGACCGGCTCGGGCTGGGCGGGAGCCGCGCGGTGGATCCGGGCGGCGCGGACCCCGGAGCCACCGTCACCGCACGGATCGTCCGCATCGTCGACGGCGACACGGTGAAGATCCGCCGCGACGGGACCCGCGACACCGTGCGCCTCATCGGGGTCGATACCCCGGAGTCGGTGAAGCCCGGGACACCGGTGGAGTGCTTCGCGAAGGAGGCCGCCCGGGAGACCCGCGATCTCGTCGATGGGGAACGGGTCCGGCTCGTCCTCGACCGTGAGCCGCGCGATCGCTACGGGCGGCTGCTCGCCTACGTCTACCGCGTCCGCGACGGGCGCTTCGTGAACGCGCGCCTCGTGGCGGGGGGATACGCGCGGACGCTGCGCATCGCGCCCAACACGCGGTTCGCCGAGCGCCTCGCCGCCCTGGAGGACGAGGCTCGCGAGGCCGGTCTCGGCCTGTGGGGCCGATGTCCCTGAACACGCTGTCACGCCGCCCGCGGTGTACCCTCAGGGTCGCTCATGCGGATGCGTCAGACCATCGCTGACCTCGAACGGCAGTTCTACGAGGAAGCGGAAGCCGACCGCGAGCGCCGCGAGGCGCTCGCCCGCAGCACCGAGATCCGCGCCCGTCGGCGCGAGATCGAGAAGGTGCACCGCCACGGTCGGCTGCGGTTCGTGGGGCTGTGCCTCGTGCTGCTGCTCACCGCCGTCCTGGTGACGCTGGCGATGTTCGAGACGCTCTACATCGTCATGGGCTGACCGCCCACCGCGGACGGCTCTTCCCCGGGATCGCCCACAGGGAACGGCTGTCACCCCGGGAGGATCGCCCTGTAGGCGATTCTCCCAAGGCCCGGGATCGCCCCCTGGGCGATCACAGGCCCGATCACGGGCCCGGCGGCTCGCCGAGCTTCGTGAGGGCCTCGTCGACCTCGGCACGGAAGCTCTTGCCGGATGCGGCCTCGAGGGCGCGTTCCTCCTGGATCTCCAGGTAGACCTCCTTGCGGAAGACCGGGATGTCCCGCGGCGCCTGGATACCGATCCGGACCTTCTCGCCCATGATCGAGAGGACCGACACCTCGATGTCGTCGCCGATCATGATGCTCTGGTTGGACTTGCGTGTCAGAACGAGCATGCGCCCGGTGCCTCCTGTGGTACCCCTGCCTGCCGCGGACACTCTGTCACGTCCCCCGGGGCGCCGCAACCGGCGCTCCGGCGGCGCGTCACGGCTCCGCCCGCCGGGGCCCGCGGCGGGGAGGGGCACCCTTCCGATAGGTTTCCGCGACCATGGCACGCCGATCGCTGCGCCCTCACCTCAACCAGATTCGCACCTGGGTCCAGCAGGGCCGAACCGATGCGTGGATCGCCCACCAGCTCGAGGTGACGGTCCAGCAGATCACGGCGTTCAAGCGCGACAACGAGCTCGCCCCCGGTGAACCTCCGGCCGACTCCGAGGGATCCACGGACTCCGACGACGAGTTCGACCTCCGCGCGCAGGACGACGCCCGCATCGCCGCCGAGCTCGAGGCCGCCGAGGCCGAGCGCGCCGCCCGCGAGGCCGAGGAGGCCGCGGAGAAGGCCGCGAAGGCCGCTGAGCGTGCCGCCTCCGGCGAGGACGACGAGGACGACGAGGACGACGACAAGCCCGCCCGCCGGCGCGGTCGCCGCGGTGGCCGCGGCCGCCGCAAGAAGTCGGTCGGCCCCTACGAGGGGACCTTCGACCACGGCGAGGAGGGTTACGGCCTCTGGCTCGACCCGGCCGTCGCCGACGACGGGACCTACGCCGAGCACTGGGCGGGTCACCGTCCCGTCGAGGTCACCGTCGAGGAGGACCAGATCATCATCCGCCGCGTCGGCGGCGACGAGGACGACTCCGAGGACTAGGGCCGACGCGTCCGGACGCCGGTCGGCGTCAGTCGCGTTCCAGCCGGCGGCCGCCGGCGTAGTCGCTCGCCTCCCGCACGTAGCGGGCGAACGCCGCGTCGGCGACGACGCGCTGCTCCCACGCCCACGGCGCCCCCGGGGCGACCGCGACCGCGATGTCGAGGCACCAGGAGGTCCCGGTGTCGTAGAGCTCGACGAGCTCGTCGGTCGTGAACGCGCCGCCGAGGCGGCGCCGCAGCTCGGCGACGAGCCGCTCGACCACCCGATCGATCGCGATCTGCTGGACCGGGTCGGCGGACTCGACCCGCCTCTCCCCCTCGCGCCACTGCATCGCGGCGATGTCGTACCGGGTCACCCCGGGACCGTAGCGCGCGCGTGCGCGGGGCTACTCGTCGCCGGCGCCGCCGGGCAGGCCGCGCAGCACGTAGGCGCGCTCCCCCGGCCGGACCATGCCGAGCCGCCGCGCCTCGAGCTCGAGCTCGCTCGGGGTCTCGAGCGCGCGCTTGCGCGCCTTGAGCGCGGCGTTCTCGCGCTTGAGCTCGGCGACGTGCGCGCTGCGCTGCGCCGCCTCCCCCCGCGTGTCGATGTACGAGCGCGCCGGTCCGACGTAGAGCGCCGCGAGCCCGACGAGGACGAGGAGCAGGGCGACGCGACTGACGCGATCGAGGCGGATACCCGGCCGACGGGAGGACACTGCCCGTGTATTTCGACCGCCCCGCGGCGGTTCCTCCCGGGCGCGGACGGATGCACGAGCCCGCCCACGCGGGCACGATGGGGATCCGGGGGGCTCACGGGCCCCCGGATCCACATCGGGGCCCTCAGGAGCGGAACACGCTGCGCCC
>JBFIDS010000520.1:0-2910 GCA_041603715.1 Paraconexibacter sp.
CCTTCGGGACCGCGAGCTGCGCTGCGGCCTCGGTCATGTCCACCTCGGGCACGATCGTCCGGGGTGCGTCGGCGCGCGGCCGGCGCTTGCGCGCACGACGCCCGGGGAGGGAGGAGGTGAGGTCGCGCAGGCCCATCGGAGGCCGCATCCTATGCGCCGCCCGCGACTCCGTGCGCGGTGAATGTGGATTCGCAGGCCCGAGAACCCGGTGAATCCACATTCACATGCGGCAGGAGGTCTACCAGCCGGGGCCGCCGCCCACGCCCGCCACGACACTCGTCGTCCAGTCGATGACCGACGTCGGCTTGACGACGTGGCGGTTCAGGCCGATCTCCTTCGGCGAGAGGCCGAGGGCGAGGCCCACGAGCTGCGGGAGGTGGAGGACCGGCATGTCGAGGTCGCGCGGCGTGAGCCGGTTCGCGAGCGGCTGCTGGAGGTCCAGATTGAGATGGCACAGCGGGCACGGCGTGACGAGGCAATCCGCGCCCTGCTCCTGGGCGTCCCCGAGGTTGCGCGCCGCCATCGTCAGCGACGCCTCCTTGTTCATCGTGATGATGGGGAAGCCGCAGCACTTGTGCGAGCCGGCGTAGTCGATGACGGTGCCGCCGAGCGCCTCGATGACGTCCGCGAGGTAGTGGTCGCGCGGGTTCTCGTCGCTGATGCCGAGCCGGTCGGTCGGTCGGACGATGTAGCAGCCGTAGAAGGGACCCACCTTGAGGTCCGTGAGCGGCCGCTTGACCTTCGCCTTGAGGTTCTCGAGACCGAGCTCCTCGACGAGGACCCAGAGGAAGTTCTTGTTCGCGATCCCCGCCTCGTAGTGGAGGCCCTCCGGCGCGAGCGTCTCGTTGACCTGCGCGCGGTACTCGGCGTTGGCGTCGAGGCGCTCCTGACACTCCGACTGCGCGCCCTGGCACGTGGAGCAGATGTTCATCATCAGGTCCGCGCCGTTCTTCATCTCCTGCTGGGCGAGAGCGAAGGTGCGGGCATTGAGGGTGTCGGCGAGCTCCTGGCTGTGCTCGGCGATGACGCCCGCGCCGGTGCAGCAGGCACGGTCGAGCTGCACGAGCTCGATGTCGAGGAGCGGGGCGACCTTCGCCATCGATCCGTGGAGCTCGGGGGTGAAGCCGCGGCTCACGCAGCCGGGCCAGTAGGCGACGCGCATCAGGTGGTGCTCCCGTCCTTCGCAGCCGTCTCGGCGGGCTGCTCGTTGTCCTCGTCCGTGCCCGTCACGTAGAGGTTGAGCTCGTAGCGCTCCTCCCGCGACTCGACGGTCTCGTAGATCTTCTTCACCGCGTCGAGATCCTTCTTGGGGATCTTGTGCCCGAGCAGGGCGAGCTTCGGGTTGACCTTGCCGCGGATCAGGGCCTTCGTGATCGCCGGCAGCGACGCGACGAGCTCGGCGCCGGCGGGCGGCGCGAACTTGCCGAACCACGAGTTCCCGCCGTAGGAGCGCGGGAGCAGCTCGGCCTCGTGCAGCAGCCCGTAGTTCTTCACGAGCGTGACGAACGCGGCCTCGTGGCGGTGCCCGTTGTTGCGGTCCACGATGTGGTGGTCCGAGCCGGCGCGGCGGCGCAGGCGCATGATCTGGCTCATCGGCGCGACGCCCTTGGGGCACGCCTCGATGCACTTGAAGCAGTGGGTGCAGTCGAACATGCCCGCCGGGTCCTGCGCGAGGTCGTCGAGGCGCTCCTTCTGCTGCGCGTCGCGCGGGTCCCCGACGAAGCGGTAGGCCTTCGCGAGAGCGGCCGGGCCGATGAACTCGGGATCGACCTCCATCGAGAGGCAGTCCGAGACGCAGGCGCCGCACTGGATGCACGCCATCGTCTGCGTGACGTCGACCATCGACTCCCGGTCGACGATGTACTCGCGCTCGGGGATCGGCATCTTGTTGATGAGCCACGGCGTGACGCGCTGGATCTTCTTCCAGTGGACCGCGTCCATGTCGACGATGAGGTCCTTGATGACGGGCATGTTGCCCATCGGCTCGACCGTGATCGTGCCGTCCTTGGAGTCCTTGAGGGCGGCGTCGAGGTGCGTGTGGCACGCGAGTCCCGGCTTGCCGTTGACGCGCACGCCGCAGGAGCCGCAGATCGCGGCGCGGCACGAGCAGCGCACGCCGATCGAGCCGTCGAAGCGCGCCTTGGCCTGGAGGATGCCCTCGAGCACCGAGCGATGCGGCTCGAGCTGGATCGTGTGCTCCTCCCAGTAGGGCGCCTCACCCGACTCGGGGTCGTAGCGGCGGAGCCGCAGCGTGAAGTCCTGCGGGGGCTTGCGAGTGTCCATCTAGCGGATCTCCGGTGTCGTGGGGCGCGTCATCTAGTACTTGCGCTCCTCGGGCTGCCACTGCGTGATCGTCACGGGCGAGTACGTGATCTTGGGCACGTCCCCGCCGTTGAGCGTCGTGTTGATGTGCTTCTGCCACTCGTCGTCGTTGCGCTCCGGGAAGTCGGTGCGGAACTGCGCCCCGCGCGACTCCTTGCGCTCGATCGCGGCGACGACGCAGCACTCGGCGGCGTCGAGCATGTAGCCGAGCTCGATGGCCCCCAGCACGTCCTGGTTGAAGACGGTGCCGCGGTCGTCGATGTAGGCGCTCTTCGCCTCCTCCTTGAGCCGGCGCACGACCTCGTGCGCGTGCAGGAGGCCCGGCTCGTCGCGGAAGACCGCGACGTACTGGTTCATGACCGTGCCGAGCTCGTCCTTGATCTCGGAGATGCGGCGGCCGGTCTTCTCGCGGCCGATGATCTCGGCGATCTCCGCCTCGTCGGTCCGGCGCTGCGCGTCGAGCGTCGCCTGCGCGTCGGGCATGGTCATCGACTTCGCGCGCTGCGCGGCGTGCTCGCCGGAGCGGCGGCCGAAGATGAGGGTGTCGAGGAGCGAGTTCGCGCCGAGGCGGTTGCCGCCGTGGACGGA
>JBFIDS010000521.1:0-2907 GCA_041603715.1 Paraconexibacter sp.
CAGCTACGAGATCAAGGTCGGGCTGGCCGAGATGCTCAAGGGCGGCGTGATCATGGACGTCACCACGTCCGATCAGGCGAAGATCGCCGAGGATGCCGGGGCGGCCGCGGTCATGGCCCTCGAGCGGGTGCCGTCCGACATCCGCCGTGACGGCGGCGTCGCCCGCATGTCCGACCCGGAGATGATCCGGGGCATCCAGGAGTGCGTGACGATCCCGGTCATGGCGAAGGCGCGGATCGGCCACTTCGTCGAGGCCCAGGTCCTCGAGGCGCTCGAGGTGGACTACATCGACGAGTCCGAGGTCCTCACGCCCGCCGACGAGGCGCACCACATCGACAAGTGGGCGTTCAAGGTCCCGTTCGTCTGCGGCGCGACGAACCTCGGCGAGGCGCTGCGCCGCATCGGCGAGGGCGCGGCGATGATCCGGTCCAAGGGCGAGGCCGGGACCGGCGACATCGTCGAGGCCGTCCGCCACATGCGGATGATCACCGGCGAGATCAAGCGGCTGGGCCGGCTCGACGACGCCGAGCTCGCCACCGCGGCCAAGGAGCTCCAGTCGCCGCTCGACCTCGTCCGTGAGGTTGCCGAGACGGGGAAGCTGCCCGTGCCGCTGTTCTCGGCGGGTGGCATCGCGACCCCCGCGGACGCCGCCCTGATGATGCAGCTCGGCGCCGAGTCCGTCTTCGTCGGGTCCGGGATCTTCAAGAGCGCGGACCCCGAGACGCGCGCGCGGGCGGTCGTCGAGGCGACGACGCACTTCCGCGATCCGGCTCGCATCGCGAAGGCTTCCGAGGGCCTGGGCGCGCCGATGATGAGCCTCGAGGTCTCGAAGCTCGGCGCGGATCAGGTCCTCGCGACGCGCGGCTGGTGAGCGACGCCGCGGACCCCGCGCCGCTCGTCGGGGTCCTCGCGCTCCAGGGCGGCTTCGGCGCCCACGTGCGAATGCTCGAGGAGCTCGGGGCGGCGACCCGCGAGGTCCGCGTCCCCGGCGACCTGGAGGGGCTCGACGCCCTCGTCCTGCCCGGCGGGGAGTCGACGACGATGACGCTCGGGATCGCCCGCGAGGGCCTCGCCGACCCGCTGTGCGCGTTCGCGCGCTCGGGTGCGCCGGTGCTCGCGACCTGCGCGGGCCTCATCATGCTCGACCGCAGCCACCTCGGCGTGATGGACCTGCAGTGCACGCGCAACGCGTTCGGCCGCCAGGTCCGCAGCTTCGAGGACGACATCGACGTCGCCGGCATCCCGGGCGGGCCGGTGCACGCGGTCTTCATCCGGGCCCCCTGGGTCGCCGAGCACGGTCCGGGCGTCGAGGTGCTCGCCGCCGTGGACGGTCACCCGGTCGCGGTCCGCGAGGGCGCGATCACGGCGGTCTCGTTCCACCCGGAACTCTCCGGCGAGGACCGGTTCCACCGCGCGCTGCTCGCGGCGATCGGGCGGCTCAGTCCGGGACGGTGACCGTCACGCGGACGGGGGACGGGTCGAAGAGCATGCCCGCCCCGCCCGCGTACACGGTGATCCGGTGCCGGCCGGGCTTCATCCCGCGCAGGACGAGCAGGCCGGGGCGCGTCGGCTTCGGCGGGCCGCCGTCGATGCGGTAGACGAAGTACCGGGCGTTCTCGTCGTCGGCGGAGATCCGGATCGCCGGTGCCGTGCTGCGCCGTCGCACGACGGAGGCGAGGCGGGTCGCCGGCGGCGCGAGGAACCGGATGAAGCCGTGACGGACGCGGTTGGTGTCCTGCGCGACCATGTTCGCCGCGCCCGAGGTGAAGGCCGCGAGCTGGCCCGTGTCGTTGATCGACGGACGCTGCAGGTTCTGCCGTCCCAGCTCGAAGCCGCGCCGGCCCGAGTCCGGGCGCACGTCGACGACGTTGGTGAGGCGCAGGCGGCGGTCGTGGATGTACACGTCCTCGCGCTGCGTCCCGCCGAACGCGAGGTTCTCCGCGAACGACTGGAAGGCGACGAAGCGGCCGTCGTTCGAGATGACCGGCGTCACGCTGTCGTTGTTGCCCTGGCGACCGGTGTTCCCCGCGCTCACGAGCGACGTGGTGTCGCGTCGCCGATCGCGCACGAACACGTCGGAGCGCCGGTTGCGGTCGCGGTCGGTGAGACGGGGGGATGGCGAGTCGAAGGCGACGAACCGGCCGCTCGCGCTGACGTCGCTCACGGGGCGGAACGGGGCGGCGAACGACGTCCGCTGGCCGCTCCGCCCGTCGCGCGTGACCGAGACGAGCTCGGTCCGACCGCCGACGCGATCGCGGAGATAGACGTCGGTGGTCCGGTCGCTGTCGCGCTCGTCCAGGTTGCGGGCGTCGGAGGCGAAGGTGACGAACCGTCCGTCGGAGGAGATCGCCGGCGTGTCGGACGTCCCGTCACCGGCACCGTCGGGGCCGACGCTCACCCGTCGCGTCTGCCCGGAGATGAGATCGCGGACGAACACGTCGGCGACGCCGTTGGTGTCGTCGGGAACGAGGTTCGACGCCTCGGACGTGAACGCCGCGATGCGCCCGTCGTCCGAGAGGGCGGGCTCGCGCGAGGGGCCGTTGGCGGGGGCACCGTCGAGACCGGCGGACACGAGCAGCGGCAGGCCCGCGGGCCCGACGGCGAACACGTCGGTCGCGCCGTTCGCATCGCCGGCGACGAGGTTCGTCGCGAGCGTCGTGAACGCGACGACGGTCCCGTCGCCGGAGATCGCCGGGTCGAAGGACGGGCCGTTGGCGGCCTGGCCGAGCGGCCCGACCGACACGAGTCGCTTCGTCCGGTCGGCGAGCGAGACCTTGAAGACATCGGGCGTCGGCCCGTTGCCGTCGAGCGGCGCGAGGTCCGTTGCGGCACTCGTGAACGCGGCGTGGCGGCCGCGCTTGCTGAGGACGACGTCGACCGTGGTCCCGTTGGCGGGGATCCCGCCGG
>JBFIDS010000522.1:0-2907 GCA_041603715.1 Paraconexibacter sp.
ACGCCGCAGCCTCGGTCGTCGAGCAGTGCGCGACGACCGCCTCGCAGGCCTCCGCGGAGCTCGAGCGCCTGGTGCGCGATGCCGCGCAGGAGCAGGGCGCCGACCGGGGCCAGGACCGGCTGCTGTGAGCCGGCCCTCGTCGGCGGCCTCCGCCGATCCGATCTACCCCGACGCCCTGCGCGACGAGGTCGAGTCCTACCTGGAGGGCATCCGCTTCGCGCCGACGCCGGCGACCGCGGGGCTGGAGGAGGCGATGCGCTACAGCCTGCTCGCGGGCGGCAAGCGCATCCGGCCCGTCCTCGCGCTCGCGACCGCCAGGGCCGTGGGCCTCGACGGCCGCGTGTCGCTCCCGCTCGCCGCCGCGATCGAGCTGATCCACACCTACTCGCTCATCCACGACGACCTGCCGGCGATGGACGACGACGACCTGCGCCGCGGCCGCCCGACCTGCCACGTGCGCTTCGGGGAGGACGTCGCGATCCTCGCCGGCGATGCGCTCTACGCCGAGGCGTTCCGGCACCTCCTCGAGAGCTGCCGCACCGAGCCCGCGCGGGTCCTGCGCGCGGCCGCCGAGCTCGCCGCCGCCACCGGAGTCGACGGCATGGTCGGCGGGCAGTACGTCGACGTCGCCGGCACCGCGGTGTCCGCCGCCGAGCTGCGCGAGCTGCACGCCCTGAAGACCGGCCGCCTGATCGGGGCCTCCGTGGGCTGCGTACTTCTCCTTGCCGACATGAGCGAACCTGCGACACTTCCGTATCGCCGTTTTGCGTCCGAGCTGGGCGTCCTGTTCCAGATCGTCGACGACGTGCTCGACGTGACGGGCACGGACGCGGATCTCGGGAAGCCGCAGGGCAGCGATGAGCGGCACGGGAAGCGGACGTACGTCACGGAGTTCGGAGTGGACGGAGCTCGCGACCTGGCTGCAGCGCACCACCGCAGCGCGCGCGAGGCCCTCGCGCAGGCGGCCGGCGAAGGCGCGCACCGCACGGACGAGCTCGAGCAGATCACCGACTTCATCCTCACCCGCACCGCATGACCCGAATCCTCGACCGCATCGACCGCCCCCAGGACCTCCACGGCCTCGCCGAGGAGGAGCTCGCGCAGGTCGCCCAGGAGGTCCGCGAGCACATCATCGACACCGTCGGTGAGATCGGCGGGCACTTCGGCGCGAACCTCGGGACGTGCGAGCTCGCGGTCGCCCTGCACTCGATCCTCGACTCGCCCAGGGACAAGATCCTCTGGGACGTCGGGCATCAGGCCTACCCGCACAAGGTGCTCACCGGGCGCCGCGACGAGCTGGCGACGATCCGCAAGTACGACGGTCTCGCGCCGTTCTGCGCGATCTTCGAGTCCGAGCACGACATCATGGGTGCCGGGCACGCGTCGACGTCGATCGGCTACGGCGTCGGCCTGAAGGAGGCGATGCGCCTCAAGGGCCAGCCGGACGGCGTGGGTCGCGTCGCCGCCGTGATCGGGGACGGCTCGATGACCGGCGGCGTCGCCTTCGAGGCGATCCACCAGGCCGGAGGTCTCGGGACCCCGCTCGTCGTCGTCCTCAACGACAACGGGATGTCGATCTCGCCGAACGTCGGCGCCCTCTCGCGTTACTTCAACCGCGTGCGGCTGCACCCGAAGCTCTGGCACGCCCGTGAGGGCGTCGAGAAGAGCCTCGTCGACCACCTGCCGGGGAGCCTCGCCGCGGCCGTCGAGAAGCTCGGCCCGCAGTTCAAGGAGTCGCTCAAGGCGTTCTGGGCTCCGGGCCTGTGGTGGGAGGAGCTCGGCTGGGCCTACATGGGGGTCGTCGACGGGCACGACACGCACGCGCTGCGCGTCGCGCTCAAGCAGGCCTTCGCCGCCGAGCGTCCCGTCGTCGTCCACATCGCGACCGTGAAGGGCAAGGGCTTCGCGCCCGCCGAGGACGGCGGTCTCGAGGGCATGGAGAAGTGGCACGCCGCGAAGCCGAAGTCGATCGTCAACGGCTCGCCGGCTCCCGCGGCCCCCGCTCCGGCCGCCGAGGCGCCCGTCCCGGCCCCGCAGTACACGAAGGTCTTCGGCGACGCGATGGTCGAGGAGGTCCGCCGGGACCGCCGCATCGTGGGCATCACCGCGGCGATGAACTCCGGGACCGGCCTCAACATCCTCCAGAAGGCCGAGCCGCGCCACTACTTCGACGTCGGGATCGCCGAGCAGCAGGCGCTCCTGTTCGCGAGCGGCCTCGCCCTCGAGGGGCAGAAGCCCGTCGCGGCGATCTACTCGACGTTCCTCCAGCGGGGCTTCGACCAGATCGTCCACGACATCTGCCTGCAGAAGCTCAACGTCGTCCTCGCGATGGACCGTGCCGGGCTCGTCGGCGACGACGGCCCGACGCACCACGGGGTCTTCGACATCGCCTACCTGCGGTGCCTGCCGAACATCGTGTGCATGGCGCCGCGCGATGAGGCGATGCTGCGCCACATGCTGCGCACGGCGCTGCTCCACGACGACGGCCCGGTCGCCCTGCGCTATCCGCGCGGCGAGGGCGTCGGCGTGCCCCTGCCCGGCGAGACCGACATCCGCCCGATCGAGATCGGGCGCGGCGAGGTGCTCCGGGAGGGGTCCCGCGTCGCGCTGCTCGGCTACGGCTCCGGGGTCGCGAAGTCGCTCGAAGCGGCGGATCTGCTCGCGGCCGAGCACGGCCTCGACGTCACGGTCGCGGACGCCCGGTTCGCGAAGCCCCTCGACATCGACCTCGCCGCCCGGCTCGCCGCCGATCACGACGTCCTCGTCACCGTCGAGGAGGGCTGTCTCGCCGGCGGCTTCGGGTCCGGCGTGCTCGAGGCGCTCGTTGACGGGGGTCATCCGATGGGGCGGGTCCTGCGTGTCGGGATCCCCGATCGCTACGTCACGCACGGCAAGCCCGCGCTCCTG
>JBFIDS010000523.1:0-2903 GCA_041603715.1 Paraconexibacter sp.
CGCCGCCGCCGGCCCCGGCCCCCGATCCGACGCCGCCGCCCGCGCCGCCGCCGCCCCGCGAGCCCACGCCCGAGCCTGATCCCGTCCCGACGACGCCGCCGACGACCACGACGCCGCCGACACGGCCGTGCAGCACGGCGGCCGGCGGACCGAACTGCCCACGGACCGACCCGGTGCCGACCGTGCCGACCGCGCCGACGCGGCCCCCGGCGTGACGGGCGCCTCCGGACGCGACGGCGAGCCCAGCGACGACCGTCTCGTCCCTCTGGGCCCGGCCGGGCCGCCGAGGAGCGCGCGTGACGTCGTCGAGGCTCTCCGGCTGCGCGACCCGGGACTCACCGCCCAGCGGACCCGGGTCGTCGCCGCGATGGTCGCCTCCGCCGACGGTCGGGCGCAACTCGCCGACCGCTCCGTCGGGCTGGGGAACGCGGCCGATCGCGCGCTTCTGCGTGAGCTGCGGACCGGGGCCGACGCCGTCCTGTTGGGCTCCCGGACGCTCGCAGCCGAGCGCTACGCGAACCTCCTCGACGAGGACCAGGTCGCCCACCGGACCGCGGGCGGTCACGACCCGCACCCGATCGTCGCGACCGTCTCGCGCGAGCTCGACATCCCCGTCGACGAGATCCCGCTGTTCGCCGAGGCCGACGTCCCCATCGTCGTCTACACGGAGGCCGCGGGGGATCTCGGCCGCCCCGGAGCCGACCTCGAGGTCCGGCGGCTCCCCGATCTCACGCCGGGGGCACTCCTCGACGATCTGCGACGCCGCCGCGGCGTGCGCGCGGTGAGCTGCGAGGGGGGCCCCGCGCTCCTGCGCGCGCTGCTCGGGGAAGGCCGCCTCGACGTCCTCATGCTCACGCTCGCCCCGAAGCTCGTCGCCGGCGATACGCTCACCACGCTCACCGGGGAGCGGTTCGGGGATTCCGGGCTCGACCTGCGCCTCGAAGATGTCCTCCGCGCCGAGGACCATCTGTTCCTCCGCTACGTCCCCGAGTCGTGACCGCCGCCGAGCCCCGACAGCGCCTGCGTCTGCGCGATCGCCGCGTCGACATCGTCCCGGGGCGGCCGCTGCTCATGGGGATCGTCAACGCGAACCCGGACTCGTTCTCCGACCGCGACCGGCTCACGACGCTCGACGCCCAGGTCGCTCACGCGCTGCGCCTCGTCGCCGACGGGGCCGACATCATCGACGTCGGCGGGGAGTCCGGGGTCACGTACACGGGCGTGACGGCCGCCGAGGTCGAAATCGACCGCGTCTGCCCGCTCGTCGAGCGCCTCGTCGCCGAGGGCGTCGCGGTCTCGGTCGACACGTGGAAGGCGCCCGTCGCGCGTGCGGCGCTCGACGCCGGGGCCGTGATGCTCAACGACGTGAGCGGCCTGCGCGACCCGGAGTTCGCCGATCTCTGCGCGGCGACCGGGGCCGCGCTCGTCGTCATGCACACGCGTGCCGCGCCGAAGGAGGTCGACTTCGCCGACTACCGTGGCGACGTCGCCGGGGACGTCGCGGCGTTCCTCGCCGAGCGCGTCGAGGTCGCGCGGGCGCGGGGGGTGGGGGACGAGCAGATCGTGCTCGATCCCGGCCCCGACTTCGCCAAGACGCCCGCCGAGACCGTCGAGTCCCTGCGGGACATCGCCACGCTGCGGGCGACCGGGCTCCCACTGCTGCTCGCCGTATCCCGCAAGTACTTCGTGGGGGCGATCACCCGCCGTGCGCCCGACGAGCGCCTCGCGGGCACGCTCGCGGCCGTCGGCTGGAGCGCCGACAACGGCGCGGCGATCCTGAGGATCCACGACGTCGCGGCGGCCGCCGACTTCCTCGCGGTCCGCCGGGTCCTCGACGGCACCGACGAGATGCCGTCCTTCGACGCCGACGACGACGCGCTCAAGTGGATCCGGGCCTGACCGTGGTCACGGGCTCCGCGGGGTAGGCTGGGTCGATGCGTTTGTTCATCGACACCGGATCCGTCGCCGAGGTGGAGGAGATCGCCGCCTGGGGTGTCCTCTCCGGAGCCACCACGAACCCCTCGCTGCTCGCCAAGGAGGACGGTGACCCCGGGGACATCATCCGTCGCATCTGCGAGATCGTCGACGGGCCGGTGAGCGCCGAAGTGGTCGCGAAGGACGCCCGGGGGATGGTGGAGGAGGGCCGCGCGCTGCGCACGCTCCACGAGCACATCTGCGTGAAGGTGCCGTTCTCCGCCGAGGGCCTCGCCGCGACGCGCGAGCTCTCCGACGACGGGCATCCGGTGAACATGACGCTCGTGTTCAGCGCCAACCAGGCGCTGCTCACGGCCGAGGCGGGCGCCCGCTACATCTCGTGCTTCATGGGTCGCCTGGACGACATCTCGGTGGACTCCTCGCAGGTCGTCGCGGAGATCGTCGACGTCATGCGCCCGTCGGAGTCGACGGCCGAGGTGCTCGCCGCCTCGCTGCGCCACCCCGGCCATCTCCTCACCGCGGCGACGCTCGGCTGCGAGGTCGCGACCGTCCCCGGGAAGGTGCTGCGCCAGGCGCTCTCGCACCCGCTCACGACGAAGGGGATCGCCCAGTTCGAGGAGGACTGGCGTTCACGCCCGGAGTTCGCGCAGTGGCTCTCCGGACTCGTGGACGCGCAGGGCGTCGGCGCGAGCCGGTAGCCTCCCTGGGGCAGTGCGTCGCCGGGCCGCTGCACAACGCGGGCCCGGACGCCGACCGACGACCCCCACCACTGGAGCACCAAATGCCCGTACTCGTCCGTGACGCCCTCGAGGCGTCCCCGCTCGCCGATCTCCACGCCATCGCCGCCGAGGTCGGCCTCGAGGGATATCGCCGCCTCCGCAAGGCCGATCTCGTCGACGCGATTCTCGCCCACCACGGCGGCGAGGACTCCGCCGCCGACACCGACACCGACTCCGACGGCGAGGACG
>JBFIDS010000524.1:0-2885 GCA_041603715.1 Paraconexibacter sp.
GAGGTGGCGCTGCCGCTCGACGGCGACGCCGGCTGGCAGCCGGACTGGGACGCGCTGAGTGCCGACGACCGTGCCGCCGCGGCGCTGCTCGTCCTCAACTACCCGTCCAACCCGTGTGCGGTGCTCGCGGGGGAGGGCACGCTCGAGACCGCCGTCGACGTCGCGCGGGAGTCCGGGGCGGTCCTCCTCCACGACCTCGCTTACGGGTTCCTCGCGTTCGACGGGGCGCGCGGCCGCAGCGTGCTCGAGGTCGACGGGGCCAAGGACGTCGCGATCGAGCTGTGGTCGGCCTCGAAGGTGCACGGGATGGCCGGGTGGCGGCTCGGGTTCGCGGTGGGGTGCGCGGACGTCGTCGCACGGCTGCAGCAGCTCGTCGACCACACGACCGCGGGGGTGTTCGCCGGGCTGCAGCACGGACTGGAGGCGGCGCTGCCGGACACCGGCGGGGACGCCCCGGCGCGCACGGCGCTGTACGCGGCACGCCGGGAGCGGCTCGTCGCCGCGGGGCTCCCGGGCCTCGCGCCGCCCCAGGGGACGTTCTACGCCTGGTGGCGGCTGCCGGATGGACTCGACGCGGGCACCCTCCTGCGCGAGCATCGCGTCGCGGTCGCGCCGGGAGAGGGCTTCGGCGCACGCGGCGCGGGCTGGGCGCGGCTGTCGCTCGCGACGCCCGACGACGAGCTCGACGAGGGCCTCGTACGGCTGCGGGCGGCCGTCGAGCAGCTGCCCTCGCTGTAGTCCCTCTCCACGCGGGTGGCCGGCGCCCCGTCGCACACGGTGGTCCTCGCCGCGATGTGGGTCCGAGGGGACGGGAGCCCTGTGAATCCACATTCACCGCGCTGGGGCGTGGTGATCGGGAGGCCGGCGTCCCGCGCGGTCTCCATCGGGTCGAGCGCCATCGCGCGGCCGACGCCTCTCCGGCGCTCGTGGGGATCGACCATGAACCCGGCGGGCACACGTGGGCGCCCAGGCCGGGCTGGGCCGGGCACAGGCTGTCGTGCCCGACGATGCGACGCTCGTCCTCGCACACGAAGCACAGGCGGCCCGGGCCCGTCCAGGCGGCGAGCGCGTCCGCCCGGGAGATCTCGGGCGGATAGGCGAAGGTGTCACCCGGCGCGACGATGGCACGGAAGATGCTCCAGATCGGCTCGTGGTCGACCGGATCGGACATGCGGATGATCAAGCGCGTCACGCCGCGCAGTCTCGCACCGCGCGGTGACGTGCTGGAATGGGGGGGTGCGCGTCGTGAACCCGGACCAGCCCCCGCCCCGGCCCCTGCCGCGGGGACGGCATTCCCCAGGGGGCGACGTCGTCGCGGCCTCGCAGCGCACGCGCGCGCTCGACGCCCTCGTCGAGCTCGTCGCCGAGCACGGCTACGGCGCGGTGAAGGTAGGGGACGTGACCCGACGGGCCGGCGTGTCGCTGAGCTCGTTCTACCGCGACTTCGACGGCAAGGAGTCCGCGTACCTCGCGGCCTACGACTCGGTCGTCGAGGGGCTGCTCGCCGACCTGCTCCAGGAGGTCCGCGCGCTCGAGGACGTCGACGTCGCGCTCGAGCGCGCGGTGACCGCCTACTTCGCCTGGTTCGCCGACCGTCCCGCGGCCGCGCGGACGTTCCTCGTCGAGATCCGCAGCGCGGGGACCGCCGCCCTGGAGCGGCGCACCGCCGCGATCGAGCGGTTCCTCGACGTGCTCGCCGGGCTCCTCGAGCAGGCGGGCGTCGAGCACCTCCCTCCGCCCCGCCCGCAGCTCGTCGCCCTCGCGGCGTCGATCGAGGCGCTCGCCCACGACGCGGTGGTCCGCGGCCGGGTCGTTGCCCTGCGTGACGAGGCTCCCGCGGCGATCGACATCGTGCGACGCCTCCTGTCCCCAGACCCCACGACGAGGATCGGCTGACATGCGAATCGGAATGCTCACGGGCGGCGGCGACTGCCCCGGACTGAACGCGGTCATCCGGGCGGTGACGCGCCGCGCGCTGGCCGACGGCCACTCCCTGTTCGGCTTCCAGTACGGATGGGCGGGCGCCGTCGCGGGGGAGGGGCTCGAGCTGGATCTCGCCGCGACCTCCGGGATCCTGCACCGGGGGGGCACGATCCTCGGCACCTCCCGGACGAACCCGTTCAAGGGGGGCGGGGACGGCGTCGCCGCGGTGACGGCGGGGCTCGAGAAGGCCGGCGTCGATGCGCTGGTGCCAATCGGCGGCGAGGACACGCTCGGCGTCGCGGCGAAGCTCGCCGACGCCGGGATCCCCGTCGTCGGGGTCCCGAAGACGATCGACAACGACCTCGACGGGACCGACGTGACGTTCGGCTTCCACACCGCGGTGCAGATCGCGAGCGACGCGATCGACCGGCTGCACACGACGGCGGAGTCGCACAACCGCGTCATCGTCGTGGAGGTGATGGGCCGCCATGCGGGCTGGATCGCCGCCTACGCGGGGATGGCCGGCGGCGCGGACGTGATCCTCGTCCCCGAGTGGCCGTTCGACATCGACGAGGTCTGCGCGAGCATCGAGCGCCGTCACGCCGCCGGGCACTCGTTCTCGATCGTCGTCGTCTCGGAGGGTGCCGTCCCGAAGGAGGGGACGATGAGCACCCACGCCTCCGGCGAGACCGACGCGTTCGGCCACGTCCGCCTCGGCGGCATCGCGGTCGAGCTCGAGCGTGAGATCGAGCAGCGCACCGGCTACGAGACGCGGATGACGATCCTCGGGCACGTGCAGCGCGGCGGCACGCCGACCGCCTACGACCGCGTGCTCGCGACGCGGTTCGGCGTCGCCGCGGCGACCGCCGTCCACGAGGGGCGCAGCGGCGTGATGGTGGCGCTGCGGGGGTCCGACATCGTCGAGGTGCCGATCGCCGACGCCGTCCGGGAGCCGAAGCTCC
>JBFIDS010000525.1:0-2882 GCA_041603715.1 Paraconexibacter sp.
AGCGCGTACGCCCGCTCGTCGATCGGGCGGTCGAGCACCACGAGCTCACGCGCGACGACGCCGCCGACATCGAGCGCGTGTGCGACCGGATGGGTGAGCTGGCCGGCCCGGCCGAGCCGCCCGCCCGCCTGCACGGCGACCTGTGGGCGGGCAACGTGCTTGCCGGTGCCGACGGCCGCCCGTGGCTCGTCGATCCCGCGGCCCACGGCGGCCATCGTGAGGTCGATCTCGCGATGCTGCGGCTCTTCGGCGGGCCGGGGGAGCGCTGCTTCTCCGCCTACGAGGAGGTCGCCCCGCTCGCGGACGGCTGGCGGGACCGCATCGCGCTGTGGCAGCTCTTCCCGCTGCTCGTCCACGCCGTCCTCTTCGGGGGCGCGTACGGCGGGCGGGCGGGCGAGGTGGCCCGGCGCTACCTCTGAGAGCGCCGGTGCGCACGGTCGACGCCACCGGACGGCGGGCGCGGTCCGCCCGCCGCCACGGGGTCCGCGTGCCTCCCCGCTTTCCCTCGCCGCTGAGCCGGCGCCCTCCGCAGCGCGGGCGCGCCCGCGGCCCGTGCGACGATCCCCGCATGGACCTCGGTGACCTACGACGTGCGTACCGGCAGGCGAGACTCGACCCCGGGGACGTCGATCCCGACCCGCTCGTGCAGTTCCGCGCGTGGTTCGTGCAGGCTCGGGAGGCGGTCGACCGCCACGAGGTCAATGCGATGACGCTCGCGACGGCCGATGCGGCCGGGGTGCCGTCGGCGAGGATCGTCCTTCTGAAGGGGGTCGACGAGCGCGGCTTCGTCTTCTTCACCAACCGCGACAGCCACAAGGGCCGCGATCTCGCGGAGAACCCGCGCGCTGCGCTCGTGCTCCACTGGCACGTCCTCGAGCGGCAGGTCCGCGTCGCGGGCCCGGTGACGGAGCTGCCGACCGGGGACGTCGAGGCCTACCACCGCTCGCGCCCGCCGGGCAGCCGCCGCGGTGCGTGGGCCTCCGAGCAGTCGCGGCCGATCGCCGACCGGCCCGCGCTGGAGCGCGCGTTCGCGGCGCAGGAGGAGCGCTTCCCCGACGACGAGGCGATCCCGCTGCCCCCGTTCTGGACCGGCTACGCCGTGGCGCCGCTGGCGATCGAGTTCTGGCAGGGCCGCGACGACCGCCTCCACGACCGCGTCGCGTACACGCGCACGGACGTCGGCACGCCGTGGACGATCGAGCGCCTGCAGCCCTAGCCCGGGGTCAGTGTGGATCCGTGGGGCCGGGAGCCCTGTGAATCCACATTCACCGCGCCGGCGACAGCGACGGCACCCGCGGTCGCGGTCGCGGTCGCAGAGGGCTGTGCGTCACGGTCCGCCGGCGTCCACCCCGGTCCGCCGAACGCGTAGCCGGCCCGGTCGCGCCACGACGATGCCCCACGCACGTCGCGCCAGATCGCGCGCCACTCGTGCGTCGCGACGTGGAGGGGGTTGAACGTCCCGATGTTCGTCGTGAGCCCGTAGCGGACGCGCTCGCCCTCGGGCTCGAAGGTCCCGAACAGGCGGTCCCAGATGATGAGGACGCCGCCGTAGTTCTTGTCGAGGTACTGCGACTGGGAGCCGTGGTGCACACGGTGGTGCGACGGCGTGTTGAAGATGAGCTCGATCGGACGCGGGAGCGTCCCGATGCGCTCGGTGTGCAGCCAGAACTGGTAGCTGAGCGACACGGCCTGCGCGCCGAGGATCATGAGGGGCGAGAAGCCCAGCAGCGCGAGCGGCAGCCAGAACGGCAGGGCGGTCATGGGGACCCACGGCTGCCGCAGCGCGGTCGAGAGGTTGTAGTGCTCGCTCGAGTGGTGCACGACGTGGCTCGCCCACGCGACCCGCACGCGATGACCGACGCGGTGGTACCAGTAGAACGCGAAGTCGTCGGCGAAGAACAGCAGGACGTAGGCCCACCACATGTCCGCCGGGACGCGCAGCGGGGTCAGCTCGTAGAGCGCGGTGTAGGTCGCGACGACCACGAGCTTCCAGCCGACGTTGATGCCGACGTTCCCCAGGCCCATCGTGAGGGACGTCGCGGTATCGCGGTTCTCGTAGCCGACGTAGCGCTCGGCGTCGTGCTCGCGGTGCTCGCGACCGAGGAGGTGGTAGGACGCCGCCTCGATCGCGAGCAGCAGGACGAAGACGGGGATCGCGTAGAAGAGGATCTCGGACATGAGGTGGTCTCGGGTCGCGGCGATCAGAGGACGGTGAGGAGCGCGCGGGCGGCGATCTCGGCCGCCGGGGCGTCACGGCGGACGACGGCGTCGACGAGCACGCGGTGCGCCGCGTCGTCTCCGAGCTCCTCGGCGAGGAGCCCGAGGGCGGGCGCGCCGATCGCGCCGACACCGGCGACGAGGCTGTTGAACGCGAGGCGGTAGGCGAGGTTCTGCGCCCCGTCGACGAGGTCGGCCCACAGCGCCGCGTACACGGTCTCGCGCGCCTCGAGATCCTGCGGCGAGCTCGCCGCGACGGCCGCCAGACGGGCGGACAGCCCGCGCAGCAGGGCCTCGTCCGCGCGCTCGGCGCAGCGGCCCGCGACGTCCACGCCGATGCAGGCGCGCATCTCGAGGATCGCCGGCAGCACGGTGGGCGCGACCGTCGCGGCGTCGTCGCTCGCAGCGAGTGTCGCGAGGAGGTCGAGGCCGCCGGAGCGGCGCCAGTCGAGTACGCGGGTCGCGCCGCCGTGGGTGACCTCGACGAGGCCGGCCTGCTGGAGGCGCTTGACGGCCTCGCGAACGGCGTGCCGGTTGACCCCGTGGGCCTCGGCGAGCGCGCGCTCGCCCGGGAGCGCGTCGCCGGGGGCGAGGCGACCGATGAGGATCGCGCCGCGCAGGTCGTCGAAGAGCGCGGCGGATACGGGCGTCCGACTACTGGTTGG
>JBFIDS010000526.1:0-2861 GCA_041603715.1 Paraconexibacter sp.
CGTCGACGGCAGCGGCTCGTCCCGCGGTGGGGGCGAGCGCCTCGATGGCACGGCTGCCGGCGGGGCTCTCCGCGAGCCGCAGGATCGAGACGTCCGGCGGCGCCGCCGCGAGTGTGAGTCCGTGCATCGCGCCAACCGCGATGCCGGCCGCCACGAACGCGTGCGCGGCGGGCAGGTCGTCGATCTCGTAGGCGACGCGGGGAGTGAAGCCGGCCTCGGCGCACAGTTGTTCGACCAGGGACCGAAAGCGCCCGGCCGGCGTGTCGCGCCGCGGAAGACCGAACGGCTCACCGAGATCCGCCTCGGCGACGAGGTGCACACGCTCGGGCCGGGGGGCTTCGCGTACGCACCGCGCGGCACCGTCCACAACTTCCGCAACGTCGCGACCACCCCGAGCCGGGTACTGGTGGGGTTCACCCCGGGCGGCATGGGCACCTTCTTCCGCGAGGCGGGGAGGCCGGCGACCGACGACGGCCCTGCCCCTCCGTTCGATGACGACGAGCTCGCCCGCACCATGGTCGCGGCCGAGAAGCGCGGCATGGAGGTCGTCGCGGTCCCGAGCTGAACGCAGAGCACGAGGCGCTGGCCTTCGGTCCGCGCCTCGTTCACCTCGGGATGCGCGCAGCAGCCGTGGAAGGGGAGGGACGCGCCGATGCGGGCGGAGGGACTCGAACCCCCACGGCTTGCGCCACCAGGACCTAAACCTGGCGTGTCTGCCAAATTCCACCACGCCCGCGCGGCGGACAGTCTTGCAGCGCGACGGGCCGGAATGATGCACGGCGCCGACGGGGAAGCTACAGTCGGGTCATGGCTGAGAGCGAGTACGACGACGATGTCATCATCGAGCGCCCCAACCGCGACAAAGCGGCGAGCAAGGCGACGAAGAGCGTGGTCATCCTGCTCCTCATCGCCTCGGCCGCGCTCGTCGCGGTGATCACCATCGGCGGCTGGGACGCGCTCCAGGGCGCGCAGTCCGTCCAGGTCGCCTACGTCCTCATCTACCTGCTCATGGCGTTCTACGTCGCGCAGTGGAACCGCGGGGTGCTTCCGGTCGCCGCCGCGGCCGCCGTGATCATGGCGATCTTCGCGGGCGTCGCCGCCCCCGAGTGGTTCGCGCGTGACAAGGAGGGCTACACCGATCCGGCGATGCCCGCCGAGCTGCTCGGCATGCTCACCGTGATCGTCATCCCCGTCCAGGCGCTGCTCGTCGCGTTCGCCATGCGGGGCTTCAGCCAGCAGTGGAACGTCGAGGTCGAGCGCTACCCCGAGGGGCACCCGCTCTACCGCCCGAGCTCGCCGGCCCCCGCCTGAATCTGCGGGCGCGAGCCCGCCCCCTCGTCCGTCGTACCCGCGGCGCTACGATCGCGGCGCGCCCGGATGGTGGAACGGTAGACACGGCGCCCTCAAAAGGCGCTGTCCCTCGGGACGTGTGGGTTCGAATCCCACTCCGGGCATCAACGGACGGACGCGACGCGCCGTGGCACCGGTCCGCGGCGGATTGAGCCGCGGCCCCCGTCACCCCGTAGGTGCGATGGAGTCCCTCGGGTAGCCTCGGGGACACACCGTTCACCCCACGAGAGGAGCCGACATGGCCATCGACGGACGCGCCCGCGAACTGCTGCAGGAGCCCAACTTCGCCCACGTCGCCACGCTGCGCAAGGACGGCTCGATCCACAACGTCCCGGTCTGGGTCGACCTCGACGGCGACGACGTCGTCCTCAACAGCGCCGAGGGACGCGCATGGCAAAGCAACCTCGAGCGCACCGGGAAGATCACGGTCACGGTCTCCAACCGCGAGAACCCCTACGAGTACGTCTCGGTCACCGGCACGCTCGCGGACTCGAGCACCGACGACGCCGACGCGCACATCGACGCGCTGGCGAAGAAGTACATGGGCCTCGACGAGTACCCGCTCCGCCAGCCGGGCGAGGTGCGCAAGAAGTTCCGGATCACGCCCGAGCGCGTGTTCCACTTCGCCGCGGGCTGACCGCGGACCGGGTCAGTCCCCGGCGGTGGCGAGCCCGCGCAGCTCGTCGACGATCCCGGCCGGCGCCGCGAGGATGCCGGCCGGACGCGCCCCGGCCGCCGGGAGCCGCTCCACGACGAGACCGGCCCCCGCGCACAGCAGCTCGCCGGCCGCGACGTCCCACTCCTTGACGCCGCGCTCGTAGAAGGCGTCCACGCGGCCGGCCGCGCACCACGCGAGGTCGAGCGCGGCGCTGCCGGCCCGGCGGATGTCCCGCACCCGCGGGATGACGCGCCGCACGACCGCCGCCTGCTCCTCGCGGACCGCCGTGTCGTAGCCGAAGCCGGTCGCGACGAGCGCGAGCCCGAGGTCTTCGCACCGCGAGGCGACGAGCGGCACGCCGTCGAGCGTCGAGGGGCGACCGGCGATCGTGGCGAAGCACTCGTCGCGGACCGGGTCGTGGACGACGCCCACGCGGCCCTCGCAGCACACGCTCACGCACCACTGCGGGATGCCGTAGAGGAAGTTCACGGTCCCGTCGAGCGGGTCGACGATCCAGCGCAGGCCGCTCGTCCCCGGCGAGTCCTCGCCCTCCTCCCCCATGACCGCGTCGTCGGGTCGCTCCTGCGCGAGCACCTCCCGGATCGCGCGCTCCGCCTCGAGGTCGGCCTCGCTCACCGGGTCGGTCACGGTCGACTTCGTCGTGATTCCGACGTGACCGTCCGCGTCGAAGCGGGCGAGCAGGAGAGCGCCGGCGGTGCGCGCCGCGCGCTCGGCGACCGCGAGCAGCGCCTCGTCGTCGTGGGCGCTCACGCAGCGAGCCCGGGCCGCGCGTCGGCCCACGGGCGGGCCCGCTCGATCTGCGCCGCGAGCGCGACGAGCAGGTCCTCGCGAC
>JBFIDS010000527.1:0-2841 GCA_041603715.1 Paraconexibacter sp.
GTGCGCCGAATCGAGCGCTTCGCCGCGCTCGCCCGCTCCGCCGGGCTCCCCGTCGTCCTCGTCGCGACGAAGGCCGACCTGGCGACCGGGGCACGGATCGCGCAGGCGACGGCCGAGCGGGTCGCCGCCGAGGCCGGTGTCGACGACGTCGTCGTGATCTCGGCGAAGGTCCCCGACGGGACCGCTGAGCTCACCTCGCGCCTCGAGCCGGGCGCGACGGTCGCCGTGCTTGGGCGTTCCGGCGCGGGAAAGTCCTCGCTCGTCAACGCGCTCACGGGCACGGCGCGGCTCGCGACGGGTGAGATCCGGACGGTCGACGGCCGCGGGCGCCACACGACCGTCACCCGCGAGCTCGTCGCCACCCCGCACGGCGTCCTCCTGCTCGACACGCCGGGACTCCGCGAGGTCGCCACCTGGGACGGGCCCGGCGACACGTTCGACGACATCGAGGAGCTCGCGGGGAACTGCCGGTTCGCGGACTGCGCGCATGAGAGCGAACCCGGGTGCGCGGTGCGGGACGAGATCGACCCCGGCCGTCTCGCCGCCTGGCGGCGTATCGGCGCCGAGCAGGCGGCGCTCACCGAGCGACGCGCCGCATCACGCGACCGCGACGCCCGCAGCAAGCGCCATCACCAGCGTGACCAGATCGAGTCCCGTCGTCAGGACGGCGACTGGGACTGACGGGGTTCGCGGCGATCCTCAGGAAACCTTGAGGTGGACCGTACGGGGCCTTCAGGTGCCGGGGTGAGGATGCCGCCCATGCGCTCCCCCACCTGTCCCACCCCTCTCGCGCCCCGGCCGCACCTGCCCGAGCGCGACGTCCTCGCCGAGACCGCGGCCGGTGCCGTGGGCGGCGGGGAGGTCATCGCCCTGCGCCCCGTGTCGACGAGCGGTCGCGTGTGGTCGGCGACCGTCATCGATGCCCACGGCGCGATGAGCGACGTCCGCCTCGACACGAGGCTCGCCACCGCCATCGTCGTGCCGCGTGCCGCGGTGAGCGCCGCGGCCGCGTAGCCGACCGTCCGGTCCGCACGACGACGACGCCCCGCCCCGGAACTTCCGGGGCGGGGCGCGTTGTGCGGTGGTGAGGCCGGGAGTCGCTTGGAGGACCGACTCCCGACGCAGCCGCAAGCTCGGTCAGCCGGTGACCGTCACGTAGAACCGCTTGCGCGTCGTCGCCGACGTCGCCGTCCCGTCGCTGTTGCGCGGGCTCACGACGAGCGCGTTGTCGTTCTTCGCCCCGGCGGGCGCGCACTCGACGACGTTCGGGATCTGGCACCGGGAGACGGTGACCTCGCCGCCGAAGTTCGGGTCCGCGCCGGCGGCCCCGTCCACATCGACCTGGTTCTGCAGCACGATCGTCGAGTTCATGCCCTTGCCCTTGAGGTCAGAGCCGGCGTCGAGGTAGCAGTTGTCGTTCGTGACGTAGCAGTCGATGATCTTGAAGCCGCCCGACTGCTCCTCGATCTCGCCCTTCTCGTTGACGAGCGCCCACCGCGACTTCGCGGCGTTCGCCTTCTGCGTCGCGTCCGCGGCCGCCGCGGTCGTCGACGCGGCGACGATGTCCGTCGCGCTGGCGCCGTCCACGCGGTCGGCGTTCAGCCCGGTCGCGACCCCGGTCGCGTTGGTGATGAACGGCTTCTTCGTGTCACCGCCGCTGCCGACGGTGATCGCGCCGCCGGTCGTGCCGTTCGTCGCGTTGAACTCGAACGCGAAGCCGGTGCTCAGGTTGTTCGCGCGCACGCACGGGTTCTTGGGCGGGTTGCTCGCACTGCTGCCCTCGGTGGAGCGGCAGCCGTAGATCGCACCGCCGCCGGAGTTCGACAGGTTGGACTGGCGCGTGGAGTAGCCGCCCTTCAGGCCGTTGGTCGCGGCGATGTTCGAGACGATCTCCGTCTCGCTCGTCGTCGTGCCGTTGCGGACGCCCTCACGGAGGTTGTCACCCGTGGCCGCGCCGACGACGCCGGTGATCCCCATGGCGGCGATGCCCGTGCCGATGATCACCGCACGCGTGCGCCCCGCGCCGTTGCGCGAGCCCCTCCGGAAGCCTCGGCGGCGCCTGGGCGCCTGCTCGTCGTCGGATGCGTACGTGTCGTTGAACGCCTCGGTGAAGGCGTTCTCGTCGAACTGCGTCATGTAGACCCCTTTGTGGGCTCGGACGTACTGTCTTCTTTGCAACCACACCCCTCCCCGTGAAGTTGCGGCCCGTAACGCGTTTTGCACGGCGGCCGTCCGTTCGCGCCGGAGATGGCGTGCAGACAGCAGGCAACCCGCGCTCCGCGGCTGGCAGACTGCCAACAGCTTCTTGGCGCCTTGCCAACAACGCTGGTAGTTTGCGTCCCGTGGCGATGCCCTCCCCCACCCCGCGCTGGAACCGCCTCGACCACGACGAGCGCCGTGAGCAGATCCTCGCGTGCGCCCGCAGCCTGTTCTCCGACCGCGCGTACAGCGCCGTCTCGACGACGGAGATCGCAGGCGAGGCCGGCGTCGCGCGCGGCCTGCTGCACCACTACTTCGGCACGAAGCGCGACCTCTACCTCGAGGTCGTCCGCACGCTCGTCCAGCTGCCCCCTCCGCTGCCGCAGGGGGACCTGTCGACACGCGGGCTCGAGGACATCCTCGACGAGACGATCGACGGCTGGCTCGAGATGGTCCGCCGCAACCGCGGCACCTGGTTCGCCGCGCTCGGGATCGAGGGCCTCGGACACGACGAGGAGATCGAGGGGATCCTCGAGGAGGCCAGGGCGGCCACGGTCGACCGCTTCGTCGCGATCGTGCGCGCCGAAGCGGGCCTCGACGACAGCGCGAGCCTCGACGACGAGCCGGAGCTGCGCGCCGCGA
>JBFIDS010000528.1:0-2839 GCA_041603715.1 Paraconexibacter sp.
GCCGTCGAGCGGCAGCGCCACCTCGCGCGCACCGGCGAGCGCGACGCCCGAGCGGTAGTCGGGGTAGCCGGGGTCCGGGAGGATCACGGCGTCACCGCGCTGCGCGGTGGCGAGCGCGGCGAGGACGATCGCCGTCTTCGTCCCCGGGACGACGCAGACCTCGCGCTCGGGATCGAGCTCCACCCCGTGGTCGGCGCGGTACCGGGCGGCGATCGCCTCGCGCAGCGCGGGCCGGCCCGCGAAGGGCGGGTACCCGTGGACGGCGGGCGTCGCGGTCCGGTCCAGCGCCGCGTGGACCGCGTCGAGCGCGACCCGGGGCGGCGGGATGTCCGGGTTGCCGCGTCCGAGGTCGATCACCGGCGGGCCGGGCGCCGTCCGTGCCCGCGCGACGTCGGCGAGGATCCCGGTGAAGAACTGCGCCGGGAGTCGCTGCAGGCGATCGGGCCCGCTCACGCGACGGAGGGCGGGGCGTCGGGGTGAGGTGGATCCTGCGGCGTCGCGAAGGCGCCGCCGGCGATGAGCTCGACCCGGTAGCCGTCCGGATCGGCGACGAAGCAGATCGTGTACTCCTCTCTGCCCCCCGGGTGGAACGGAGGCTTCTCGGGCTCGATGCCCTCCGCGCCGAGCCGCGCGAGAAGTGCGTCGAGGTCGTCGACCGCGAGCGCGATGTGGTTGTAGCCGTCCCCGAGGTCGTAGGGCTCCTCGCGCCCGACGTTGACGGTGAGCTCGAGCGTGTCCCCGTCCCCGGGGAGACCCATGTAGACGTTGTAGGCGCCGTCGAAGTTGAGCCGGCCGCGGCGCTCGAAGCCGAGGACCTCGTAGAAGCGCAGGGAGGCGGCGATGTCGCGCACGCGGACGCAGGTATGGACGAAGCGGGTGGCCATCGGCCCAGCGTATCCGGCCCCACCCGGCCGGCCGGACGGGACGCAGCGGCGTCCCGTCCGAGGAGAGATCGCGGCGGCAGGTGCTAGTTCTTCTTGCGCCGGGCGAACGGACCCCAGATGGCGAAGGTGAGGCCGCCCGACTCGTTGACCTCGTCGATGTCGGTGATGTCGACGCCACGTCCCCCCTGATGGTTGAGGAAGAACGTGTTCCCGTTCGCGGAGAAGCACCCGCCGCAGAACTCCGAGTCGTTGAGGATCCCGCGCGCGAAGTCGTAGACCTCGCCCTCCTGCGTGACGCCGCGGACGAACTGCTCACCCCCGCCGTCCTCCTGCAGCCAGATGTCCCCCGTCTTCGGGACGACCACGAGGTTGTCCGGCGACTCCATGACGCTCCTGTCCGGCGACTCGAAGATGAGGCGCAGCTTCTCTGCCGCGGGGTCGTACTCCCAGATCTGACCTGCCCCCGCGCGGCCGCCGGACGTCGAGTCGAAGTAGATCCTCCCGCCGGCCTCCCAGCACCCCTCGAGGCGGCTGAAGGACACCATGCCCTTGGCGATGCCCTGGACCTTCACGGTGTTCGATGGCGGGTCCGGATCGTCGATGAGGACCCACTCGACGTCGTAGCTCTCGCCGGGCGTCGCGTCGGTGTCGGCGTTGAACACGTTCACGCCCTTGACCTTGATCGCCTCGAGGCGGCCGCTCGAGCGTGCGAGGTCACCTGCCTTGCGCGGCGTGGTGTCCGGGACGTAGCGGTAGAAGCCGGACGGCTTCCCGTTGTCCTCGGTCTGGTAGAGCGTGCCGTTCGACCACGCGGTCGCCTCGTGCGCGAAGCACCCGGCGCGCACGATCGGCTCGGCGCGGACGGGACCGTCGCTCGATGCGTCGATCTCGAAGTTGTAGCCGTGCTTGCGGCGCGTGGTGCTCGGAGCCTGGAAGGTCTCCTCGCAGGAGATCCACGTGCCCCACGGGGTGAGACCGCCGGCGCAGTTCGTCGACGTTCCGCCGAGGATGTGGATCGTCTCACGCACCTGACGGTCGGGACCGACGACGAGCTTCGTGTTCCCGCCGCGGTAGCTCGGGTTGGGGTCGTAGCGCAGTGAGTCCGGCACGACGACGGGAAGTTCGCCCGCACGCTCGCGGTGCTCGTGGTTGCGAGTGAGGATGGTCGTGTTGTTCGGACCGGGAAAGGCGCCCATGCCGTCGAAGACCCCTGGGGTCGGGACGGTCACCGGAACGGTCTCGCCCGTCTGCGGGTCGGTGGTGAAGCCGGTCGACGGATCACCGACGCGCGAGATGACCCGGTAGTGAAAGCCCTCGGGCAGGGCGAGATGCACGACGCCCGTGTCGTGGGCGGGTGTCGGTACGAGCGGGCCGTACCCGGGGACGCGGGTGGGCTTCTTGCCGTGGGCGGTGCTCGTCGCGAGGGCGGCGAGCGGGCCGCTCATCGCGATCGACCCGCCGACGGCGGCGCTCCCCTGAAGGAACCTGCGGCGGTCGAGTGTCTTGGTCATCGTGCCCTTTCGTTCGGTGGTGAGGAGCCCGACACGCGACAGGAGTCGCTCGCCGCATCCTCAGCCGAAGCCCTTCGCGGAATGTGAACTGGCAGACACCGACGTGTTGGCGGGTTGGGAACAGAGCGCCGTCGCGCCACGAATCGCCGGTCCGGGGATCGCCGTCCCGCACCGCTCACCTGGGGTCGGGAGGAACGGCTGCGTCAGGATCTCGATGCCCTCGGTGTCGCCTTCACGACAGAGCTCGTCGACGTCGTGACCCCGGTGCCACGGCAAGGCGCTGCCGATGTGTTGCTGCGGGCCCTCGGCGCACGCGACCCGAGCGTCCTCGCGCCGGAGCTGCGCGCGGCCGCGCTGCAGCTCGTCGAGCGTCTCGTCGAGCGTGTCGAGGGCGACCCCGCGCCGCTGCGGTCACGCGTGCTCGTCGTGCGGGCCGAGGGTGCA
>JBFIDS010000529.1:0-2836 GCA_041603715.1 Paraconexibacter sp.
CCGGGAGGTTCGTGTGCGCGGCGGCCACCCCGGGAAGCGCGGCCGACAGGCCGGCGCCGGCGATGATGACCTTGAGGCCGCGCAGGCGGGCGTTCTTGCAGTAGTCGGCGACGGTCTCCGGATCGCGATGGGCGGACATGACCCGGATCTCGTGGCCGACCCCGGCGTCGTTGAGCACGGCTCCCGCCTTCTCCATGACCGGGAGGTCGGACTTGGAGCCCATGATGATCCCGACGCGGGGAGCCCCGACCTCGAGTTCGTCGAACGCGGCGTCCGGATCGGCCTGCGTCGTGTCCTGGGTCTCGGGGCGGGGCTGTTCGCTGCTCATGTCGTCCTCTCCACCGCGCGGAGCGCGATATCCGTGCGGTGCTGCTTGCCGTCGAAGGTGATGTTCGCCGCCGCAGAGTACGCGGCCTCGCGCGCACCCGCAGGCCCGGGCCCGAGAGCGGTGACGTTGAGGACGCGCCCGCCCGCGGTGACGAGCCGCCCGTGCGGGCCTTCCGCGGTCCCCGCGTGCGTCACCTCGACGTCGCCCGCGACGGTGTCGAGGCCCGAGATGACGTCCCCGGTGCGGGGCGCCTCGGGGTACCCCTCGCTCGCGAGGACGAGCGTGACCGCCCAGCGGTCGTCCCACTCGAGCGTCGTCCCCTCCAGCCCTCCGCGCTGCGTCGCGCGCTCGAGGACGTCCACGAGGTCGGACCGCAGCCGCGGGAGCACGGCCTGCGTCTCGGGGTCGCCGAAGCGGGTGTTGAACTCGAGCACCCGCACGCCGTCGGCGGTGAGCATGAGTCCCGCGTAGAGGATCCCGTGGAAGGGCATCCCGCGGCGGGCGAGCTCGTCGACGACAGGCTGGTGTACGTCGCGGACGACCTGCGCGACGAGGTCGGGGCCGACCCCGGCCACCGGGGAGTACGAGCCCATCCCGCCGGTGTTGGGCCCCTCGTCCCCGTCGAAGATCCGCTTGTAGTCCTGGGCGGGCGCCATCGGGACCGCGCGCACGCCGTCGCACACGGCGAGAAGCGACAGCTCCTCTCCGTCGAGGTACTCCTCGACGACGACGCGGCCGGGGCCGAAGCGCCGCTCGACGAGGAACGCCTCGAGCGCGGCGCGCGCCTCGTCCTCGGCGGCGGCGATGACGACGCCCTTGCCGGCGGCGAGCCCGTCGAACTTGAGGACCGTCGGGTACCCGGTGATCGCGGCCATCCCGTCGGGGACCGTGTCGACGGCGGCCCACGCGGCGGTGGGGACCCCCGCCGCCGCCATGATCTCCTTCGCGTACTCCTTGGACCCCTCGAGCCGTGCCGCCGCGGCGACGGGGCCGAACGCGCGGATTCCGACCCCGGCGAGCGCATCGACGAGGCCTGCGACGAGCGGCACCTCGGGGCCGACGACGACGAGGTCGACCCCCTCGTCGCGGGCCGCGGTGACGAGGCCGTCGGTGTCGGTCACGGCGACCCCGACGAGACGGGCGTCCTGCGCGATCCCGGGATTCCCCGGTGCGCACAGGATCTCTGGGGAGCGCGCGGACCGCGCGAGCGCACGCACGATCGCGTGCTCGCGCCCGCCGGCGCCGACGACGAGGACCTTCATGTGCGCAGGGTTGGTCCGCGCGCGGCTAGAGGCTCGAGATGAAGTCGTCGATGCCGATCGCCGGCAGCGTCTCGTAGCGGGCGGTCCCGCGCGACCCGAGCTCGAGGCTGACCCGCGCCATCGTCTGCTCGTCGGGCGCCTCGACGACGTTGATGAAGTCGAAGCGTCCGAGCGTCGACCACTGCGCCTTGACGGTGGCGCCGAGCTGCTCGATCTCGCTGTTCACCTCGCGGATGCGCTGCGGGTTGTTCTTCACCGTCTGGACGCCCTCGGGGGTGAGGGTCGAAAGCATGATGTAGGTGGGCATGGGGGCCTCCGGTGTCGGCTCGGGCGGATGGGCGACTCGTGTCGGGTCACCCGGCGTTCTACCCGATCCGTGACCTCGGCGTGTGCGAACGGCGCGCCCGGGCGTTACCGTGCCCTCGTCCGATTCCGCCCCGGAGGCCCGAATTGCCCGCTGTCGCCCGCCGTCTCGCACTCGCCCCGATCACGGCGCTCGCGCTCCTCCCGGCCACGGCCGGAGCGGCGGCACCCGCCCCGGTGCCACCGCCCGCCGCACCGCCCGCCCCGCCGAAGATCGTCACGGACAGGGACTGCTACCTCGACACGACCGTGAGCGGACGGCGGACCGCGACGTCGATCAAGCTCACCGGCAACGGGTTCACCCCCGGCGCCCCCTTCCAGGTGAGCCTCGACGGCACCCCGCTCTCCGGCGGCATCGGGACGACCGACACCCTCGGTGCGCTCACGGGGAGCTTCACGACGAGCCCGCTCGCCTCGCTGAACATGCGCCAGCGGACGTGGAAGGTACGGGTCGACGAGGGCGGGAACTCGGCCGAGACGGAGTTCCGCACGAGCGACGTCCACGCCGACTTCACGCCCTCGTCGGGCAACCCCGGCACGCTGCGCGTCAACTGGATCGCCTACGGCTTCAAGCTCGACCGCTCCCCCGGCGCGAAGAGCCCGACGGTCTACGCCCACTACATCCGCCCGAACGGCAAGCGCAAGAAGACGCTGAAGCTCGGCCGGGCGACCGGCCCCTGTGGCCGGATGGCGAAGACGAAGAAGCGCCGCCTCTTCCCGTTCCGGGCCGAGCGCGGGCTCTGGCGCATCCAGATCGACACGAACAAGCGCTACCGCAAGGGCACGTCCTCCTCGCCGTTCATCTTCTACACGACGGGCGTGCGGATCCGCCGCGTCGTCCGCTGAGCCCGCCGGCGCCGGTCCTCCCCGTCCAGCGGGAGGA
>JBFIDS010000530.1:0-2827 GCA_041603715.1 Paraconexibacter sp.
CGCGTCGTGCATGCGGGCGGATCGGCGACCGGACGGCGCGTCGTGCGGCAGCTCTCGGCGCTCGTCGCGCGGGAGGAGCGCATCACCGTCCTGGAGAGGACGCGTGCCGCCGCGCTGTGGCAGGCCGACGGCCGCGTCGTGGGCCTCACCTGCGAGGACGGGCGCAGCGTCCTCGCCCGCGCGACGATTCTCGCGACGGGCGGAGCCGCGGCGCTGTGGTCCCGCACGACGAACCCTCCCGGTTCGCTCGGGATCGGGCTCATGCTCGCGCACGCCGCCGGGGCCGACCTCGCCGACCTCGAGTTCGTGCAGTTCCACCCCACGGCGATCACGGGGATCCGCGGCCGTGAGGGATTCCTCGTCACCGAGGCGATCCGCGGCGAGGGCGCGACGCTGCTCGACGCCCGCGGTGAGCGGTTCGTCGACGAGCTCGCGCCCCGAGACGAGGTGGCCCGCGCGGTCTGGACGACCATGCACGCGCAGGGCACGACCCACGTCGACCTCGACATGCGCGGGATCGATCCCGGGCGGTTCCCCAACGTCGTCGAGACCCTGCAGGACGCGGGGATCGACCCGTCCACGGAGCTCCTCCCCGTCTCCCCCGCGGCCCACTACGTGATGGGCGGGGTCGTCTCCGACCTCGACGGCAGCACGACGGTCCCCGGTTTGTACGCCGTCGGCGAGACCGCCTGCACCGGGCTGCACGGCGCGAACCGCCTCGCGTCGAACTCCCTCACCGAGTGCTTCGTCTTCGGGGCCCGCGCGGCGCACGCGGGGCTCAGCGAGCCTGCGCCCCGCGCCGTGTCGGCCCTCCCGCCGCCGCCCGCCGAGGGCACGATCGACATCCCCGGCGCGCCGACACGGGAGGCGCTCTGGGCGCGGGCGGGCATCGAGCGCACCGCCGAGGGACTCACGCCGCTCCTCGACGACCCCCACCCGCTCGCCCGGATCATCGCGCGCTGCGCGCTGCTGCGGGAGGAGAGCCGGGGCGCCCACCGGCGCACCGACCACCCCGACCTCGACCCCGCCCTCGACGCGCATCACGCGGTCGTCGGCGCCGGCACCCCCGTGCACTTCGAGCGCTGGAGCTGATCGCCACACGTCACCGCGGGCCGGCCGCAACTCCGGGGCACGCTGTGGTGTTCGTGGTGCGTCGGCCGTCGTGGGACGCGGCCGGTGGGGACGCGGTTAACGCGAACTCAACACAAGGCAGGTTCCAGCGTTCACACGGCCCGGGCAAGATCCTCAGCTGTTCGGGGGCCGTTGGGGAAAGCGGGAGCCAGCCCGGACGAGGGGAGCAAGGGTCGCTCATGTACCAGTTCAGCAGGGCCATCTACCGGGAGCTCGCACCGTTGGTGCAGACCCCGACCACCACGCACCGGGTCGCGCATTCGCGCGTCCTGGAGGCATGTGAGCGGACGATGAACCGCCTCGCGACGGATCGCCACTACTTCGCCCGCCCGGCGCGGACGCTGTTCAACGACATCCGCCCGTACTTCCCGATGACGGCGCAGGCCCGTGTGTGGCTCGTCGTCCAGCGCTACGTCCAGTGCGCCGACGAGTTCGTCGCGAGCCAGCCCCGCCACGGGGTGGACGCCCAGGGCAACCCGCTCCAGTGCCGCGCGACGACGCGTCGGGGCACGCCGTGCCAGCGCGAGCCGCTCGCCCACAACGGCTACTGCCCCTCCCACCAGCACCTCGCGGAGACCGAGGAGCAGGAGGCGCTGGCCGCCTGACCCGAGCCGGTCCCGCGCCGGGACCGGACGCGGGCTACGCTGGCCGCGTGCTCCTCGGGGTCGACGTCGGAGGAACCTTCACGGACGCCGTCCTCGTGGACGGCGACCGTGTCGTGACGGCGAAGGCCGCGACGACGCCCGACGACCAGTCCGGCGGCGTGCTGAGCGCGGTGCGCGACGTCCTGCGCGCCGCGGGGCGCGACACGGGCGATGTCGTCGCGTTCGCCCACGGGATGACCGTCGCGACGAACGCCCTGCTCGAGGGCGCGGGCGCGAGGACCGCGCTCGTCGCCACCGAGGGCTTCACCGACCTCGTCGAGCTCGGGCGCCAGGACCGTGCCGACCTGTACCGCCTCGACGCACGCCACCCGGCGCCGCTCACGCCCCCGGGCCGGCGCATCGGCGCGCAGGAGCGCCACGCCGCCGACGGCACCGTCCTGCGCCCTCTCGACGACGATGCGCTCGCCCGCGTCGTCGAGGCGGTCGCGGCGACCGACGCCCAGGCGGTCGCCGTCTGCCTCCTTCACGCCGACCGGCACCCTGCCCACGAGGAGCGGATCGGCGCGGCGCTCGCCCGGGAGATGCCGGACGTCCACGTGTCGCTCTCGCACGCGGTCGTCGGGACGATCCGCGAGTACGAGCGCGCCGCGACCACGGAGGTCGACGCCGCCCTCTCCCCGCTGCTGCGCGCCTACCTGCGCCAGCTCGCCCGGGGCGGCGACGTCGAGGGCCTCCCGAGGCCCGCGATCATGCAGTCCAGCGGGGGCCTGACGAGCATCGAGGAGGCCGCCGAGCACGCGGCGCTCACCGTGCTCAGCGGCCCCGCCGGCGGCACGGCCGCCGCCGAGCTCCTCGCCTCCGCGACGGGCGTCCGGGATCTCCTCTGCCTCGACATGGGCGGCACCTCGTGCGACGTGAGCGTCGTGCGGGACGGCCGCGTCGCGCAGGCGGCGGGCGCGACCGTCGCGGGCCGCGTCATCGCGCTGCCGACGGTCGACATCCACACCGTCGGCGCGGGCGGGGGATCCGTGGCCTGGGCCGACGCCGGAGGTGCGCTGCGCGTCGGGCCGCGCTCGGCCGGCGCCGTCCCC
>JBFIDS010000531.1:0-2824 GCA_041603715.1 Paraconexibacter sp.
GCTCGGCGCGCCGCCGTCGCGTGGGGCGAGGGGATCGCGACGCCCGACCGGCTCGCGACCGTCCTCACCGCCCACGAGCGGCGGCTGCGGTTCCTCCCGTCCGACCCCCGGCCTTCGAGCCGCAGCCGAGGGCTGCGCCGCGAGCTCGGCTCGAGCGGGGCGCTGCGGTCGTAGCGGGCGACGACGCGCCAGGTCCCCTTGGTGCGGACCTTCCGCGTGATCGTGATCCTCCCGGCCTTCGCCGGTCGCGCGTACTTGTGCAGCGCGACCCAGCGCTTGCGCTTCGGGTCGTACTTCTCGAAGGCGATGCGGACCTTGCCGGTCGTCCGCGCCACCGGCTTGAGCGCCCTGACCCGGGCCGTCGCCCGGACCCGCAGGCCGCCGAGGCGCCGGACCGACAGCGTCGTGCGGGTGCGCACCTTCGGCAGCTTCGACGGATGCACCTTCTTCAGCTGCACCCGGCGCACCGATGCGTTGCCGAGCCGGTCGATCGCGGTCACGGTGAGCGTGTGCGCGCCGTCGGGCAGCCGGCGCGCGCGCTGCCGGTCGATCTTCCCCGCCAGCTCCCCCGGGAACGTGCCGCCTGCGGGGGTGAACGAGCGGATGCGCGTCGTGCCGTTGTCGAGCTGGATCCGGGCGACCCCCGACCGGTCGGCCGCACGGACCGAGATCGGCAGGCTGTCGGCGAACACGAGGCCCTCTCCTGGCGAGGTGACGCTGAGGTTCGGCCCGTGGAAGTCGCCGCACTCCTCCTGCAGGGTGTTGCCCTGGGTCCCGACCTTCGCAAAGGCCGCCCACGCCGGCTTCTCGCTGAGATCGTGGCGCAGCAGCCCGTACTTGTTCAGCTCGTTCTCGTCCGTGCCGAGGTCGGCGTAGTTGAACCACCAGGCGGACTCGACGTACGGGGTCTGCGCAAGGCAGTTGTAGGCCTGGAGGAGGAACGCGGCCTGCTGGGCCTCCGTCACGCCCCGGTTCTTGAGGCCGGCGCTGTCACCGCGCTCACACAGGCCCTTCGCCGTGCTCCAGCCGATCTCGGTCATGATGATCGGCTTCCCCGCGTCGCCGTGCGCGACCATCACGTCGCGCACCGCGCGGTAGCCGAGGAACGAGAAGCGACCGAGGCGACCGTCGGCCTCCCGGTAGAAGTCGTAGGGCCCGTTGACGAGGCAGGCGGTGTCCGGATGCGTCGCGACGACGTCGAACGAGCCGGCGCCCCCGTGGGCGTAGACGCGCTCGAGCCACTGGTGGTCGGAGCCCTGCATGCCGCCGAGGATCACGCGGACGGCGGGGTTCGCCGCCTTCGCGGCGGCGTAGGCGCCGCGCAGGAGCTGCACGTAGCCCGGGGCGTGGTCGCCGGGCGCCAGCCAGAAGTGCTCGCCGTCGGGCTCGTTCCAGATCTCGATCGCGTCGAGATCGGCGCCCATGTGGGCGACGAGCATCCCCACGTAGTCGGCGTAGTGACCGGGGTCGGTGGGCGGGTGGGCCACCGACTGGCCGCCGTTGGCCCACATCGGAGTGTTGAGCACGACGAGGTCGAGCTTCATCCCGTGGGCGTGGGCGAGCGCGCCCGCGAGCTTGTACTGCGCGAGCAGCGCGCCGTTGTACTGGCCCTTCGCGGCGGGCTCGATCTCGGACCAGCCGTGGAAGAGGCGGATCCACTTCGTCCCCGCGCGCTGGAGCTTCGCGAGGTGGGCGGGGGTCATCTGCGACAGGTGCAGGTTCGCGCCGGTCGTCGCCGCGGAGGCGGGCGTGACGGCCGGGGTCAGGGTCAGGGTGAGGAGGAGCGCGCCGAGGAGCGCGCACCGGGAGAGGAGCGGCATGTGCCGTTCATCGGACTCCGCATGCCGGCGTTCACCTTCATCGTCCGTGACCTCGGCGGACGTCCGAACCGGAATCAGTTCGTACCGGTCACGCGCGCGACCTCGGCGATCGAGGTGCGCCCCTGCTGGATCTTCTCGAGCCCGTCCTCACGCAGCCGGCGCATGCCGTTCGCGAGGGCGGCCTCGGTGATGCGGTCCGACGGCGCACGCTCGATGGTGAGGCGGCGGATCTCGTCGTCGATGACCATGACCTCGTAGAGGCCGATCCGCCCCTTGTAGCCGCTCTGGGCGCACCGCTGGCAGCCGACCGGCTCGTAGGCCTCGATGTCCGCGCGGGCGGGGAACCCCGAGTCGCGCAGGACCTCGCCGGAGAGGATCGTCCGCTTCTTGCAGTGCGCGCACAGCGTCCGCGCGAGCCGCTGAGCGACGATGCAGTCGATCGCGCTCGCGACGAGGAACGGCTCGATGCCCATCTCCACCAGGCGCGTGATCGCCGTCGGCGCATCGTTGGTGTGGAGCGTCGACATCACCAGGTGGCCGGTGAGCGCCGACTCGACCGCGATCTGCGCCGTCTCGCGGTCACGGATCTCCCCGACCATGATGATGTCGGGGTCGGCGCGCATCATCGACCGCAGGCCGTTGGCGAACGTCAGGCCGGCGCGAGGGTTGACCTGCACCTGCGTGATGCCCTGGAGCTGGTACTCGACCGGGTCCTCGATCGTGATGATGTTCTTCTCGGGCGTCGAGACCTCCCCGAGCGCCGCGTAGAGCGAAGTCGACTTGCCGGAGCCGGTCGGGCCGGTGACGAGGACGGCGCCGTACGCCTGGTGATAGCTACGCCGGAAGCGCTCGAGGTCGCGCGGCGCCATGCCGAGCTTGTCGAGGTCCATGACGACGTTGTCCTTGTCGAGGATGCGCATGACGACGCTCTCCCCATGGACGCTCGGCAGCGTGACGACACGCAGGTCGACGTGGTGGTTGTCGATCGTGAGCCCGACGCGCCC
>JBFIDS010000532.1:0-2822 GCA_041603715.1 Paraconexibacter sp.
CGTCGTCGAGCACGCCCTCGCCGGACGCTCGGTCGTCCGCCTCAAGGGCGGCGACCCCTTCGTCTTCGGCCGCGGCGGCGAGGAGGCGCAGGCCTGCCGCGCCGCGGGCGTCCCCTTCGAGGTCGTCCCCGGCGTCACCTCCGGTGTGGCCGCGCCCGCCTACGCGGGCATTCCGGTCACGCAGCGCGGTCTCGCGCCCGCCGTCGCGTTCGTCACCGGCCACGAGGACCCCGCGAAGCCGGAGACGCAGATCGACTGGGCCGCGCTCGCGAGGTTCCCGGGCACGCTCGTCTTCTACATGGGCGTGCGCCAGCTGCCACGCATCAGCGAGCAGCTCATCGCCGCGGGGCGGCCCGCCGAGCAGCCCGCCGCCGTGATCGAGCGGGGGACGCTCTCGTCCCAGCGGTCCATCGTCGCGACGCTCGCCACGCTCCCCGACGCGGCATCCCGGTCCGCGATCCGCGCGCCGGCGATCACGCTGATCGGGGACGTGGCCGCCCTCGGCGACGAGATCGGGTGGATCGAGGCCGCACGGCCCCTCAGCGGCCTGAGGATCGCCGTGACGCGCGCCCGGGCCCAGGCGAGCGCGCTCGCGGTGAAGCTGCGAGCCCTCGGCGCCGACGCGATCGAGGCGCCGGCGATCCGCATCGAGCCGCTGGAGGTCACCGCCCCCGATGTCGCGACGTACGACCTCCTCTGCGTCACGAGCCCCAACGGCGCGGCCCGTCTCCTCGAGGTCGTGCGCGACGCCCGGGCCCTCGCCGGTCCGACGATCGCGGCGATCGGCCCCGGGACCGCCCGCGCCCTGCGGGTGGGTGGGGTCGAGGCCGACGTCGTGCCCGACCGCCCGATCGCCGAGGCGCTCGTCGAGGCGCTCGCGGACGTTCCCGTGACGCGGGCGCTCATCGCCCGGGCCGAGGAGGCCCGCGACGTGCTTCCCGACGCGCTGCGCGAGCGGGGCGCCGAGGTCGACGTCCTCGCGCTCTACCGCACGGTCCGCGAGCCGCTCGATCCCCAGGCCCGTGGTGCCGCGCTCGGAGCCGACTACGCGACGTTCACGAGCGCGAGCAGCGTGCGGTTCTTCGTCGAGGCCGCCGGGGGGGCCGACGTCGTCCGCGCTGCGAGCCTGCGTCTCGCGTCGATCGGGCCCGTGACGAGCGAGGCGCTGCGCTCCCTTGGGCTCGACCCGCACGTCGAGGCGGCCGTCCATACGCCCGACGGGCTCCTCGACGCGCTCGTCTTGGACGTCGCTGCCCGGGAGACCCCCCGACCGTAGGAGCGTTCTGAGCGGCAACGCGCCAGTTTCGTCCCGTTTCCCGTGGCTCGGCCAACCTTTGGGTACAGCTATCGTTGAAGACCGTGATCGGGACCCGCTGACCTACCCGATCACACCCCCCCACGCAACGCGGTCTTGGAACCTCCGCGCGTGCGTGAACACTGCGGGATACAGCGGCCGCGCTCCGGGACTGGACCCTCGGAGCGCGGTCGCTCCCGTGCAGTGGTCCTCACAGGTCCCGCGCGCGAGAGGCGCATCCACGGAGCCGGGGACGTCTAGGATCGCGCCGTGCCCGGTCCCCTGCTCACGTTCCTCTCCGACTACGGCCTCGACGACGACTTCGTCGGCGTCTGCCACGGGGTGATCCTGACCCGGAACCCGGACGCGCGGATCATCGACGTCACCCACGGCATCCCGCGCCACGACGTGCGCACGGGAGCGCTCGTGCTCCGGCGCGCTCTCCCGTACACGCCGCCCGGCGTCCACCTCGCGATCGTGGACCCGGAGGTCGGGACGCAGCGACGCGCGGTCGCGGTGCGCTGCGCCGACGACGATCGCGTCCTCGTCGGCCCCGACAACGGGCTCCTCTCGCTCGCGGCCCGGCGCTTCGGCGGGATCGTCGAGGCGGTCGAGATCACGAGGTCGCCCTTCCGCCTGCGGACCGCGGCGGCCACCTTCCACGGCCGGGACGTCTTCGCCCCCGTCGCGGCGGCGATCGCCGGCGGCGAGGAGCTCGCGGTCGTCGGGGACCCGCTCGACGCCGACGAGGTCCGCACGCTCGACATGCCGCTCGCGACCGTCGACGGCGACGCGCTCGTCGCGCACGCGATCGCGTTCGACCGGTTCGGCAACGTCACGCTCGACGTCGAGCACGAGGAGCTGACCGGTGCCGGCCTGAGGCTCGGGGCGACCGTCCGCGTCAACGACGTCGAGGCGCGCTACGCCGTGACGTTCGCCGACGTCGAGCAGGGCGAGCTGCTCCTCTACGAGGACGCGTACCGCACGCTCGCGCTCGCCGTCAACCGCGGTTCGGCCCAGGACGCCCTCGGGCTCCACCACGACGCCGAGATTCGCATCGCCCCGGCATGACGCACGGGGTCCCGGCGCTCGGGACGCCGCGCGTCCACCTCCGCACGACGACGTCGACGAACGACCGCGCCCGTGAGCTCGCCGCTGCGGGCGCGCCGCACGGCACGGTCGTCACCGCCGGGGCGCAGTCGGCGGGCCGCGGCCGCCAGGGTCGTACGTGGACAGCACCGGCCGGGCATGCGCTCCTCATGAGCGTCGTCCTGCGGCTGCCGATGAGCGACATCGCGCTCCTCCCGCTCGCGGCCGCCGTCGCGGTCGCCGAGGTCGCCGGGCCCCAGGCGCGCGTGAAGTGGCCCAACGACGTCCTCCTGCCGGGACCCCGACCGGGGGTCGTCGACGCGGCCGCCGGCGACGAGCACGGTGCGGAGCCGCCCGCGCGCCGGAAGGTCGCCGGGATCCTCTGCGAGGGCCGCCCGCAGGACGGCTGGGCGGTCGCGGGCATCGGGATCAACGTCGC
>JBFIDS010000533.1:0-2820 GCA_041603715.1 Paraconexibacter sp.
CGGCCCGCGCGCGGTCGGAGACGTTCCAGTCCCAGGACGTGAACGTCTGGACGTGACCCCAGCGGCGGACGTGGCCGCCCACCGTCGCGGCCTGCTCGAGGACGGTGACCTCGTCCCCGGCCTCGGCGGCGGCGAGAGCGGCGTCGAGGCCGATCGGCCCGGCGCCGAGGACGACGGTACGGCGGGGAGCACTCATGCCGAGCACAGTAGAGCCGCCGTCACCCCGATCGGCGCGGAGGCCGTGTGGATGGCGCGGGCGGGCTCCCCCGGGCGCGCCCGGGGCCGCACCGCTCGGACAGCGCGCGCGGTCCCGACGGAAGGCCAGGATGCCGCCGGCCCGGCGTCATGCGACGCCGTGAGATCATCGAGGGCGTGCCTCGCATCGCCGTGTTCGGAGGGGTCTACGCGAACCCCCACGCCCTGCGGGCCGTCCTCGACGACGCACGGGTCCGAGACGTGGACGGGCTCTACTGCCTCGGGGACCTCGGCGGCTTCGGCGCCGAGTGCGACGCCGTGTGGCCGCTCCTCACCGGCGCCGGGGTCCGCTGCATCGCCGGCAACTACGACGTCGCGATCGGCCGCGGCGACGAGGACTGCGGGTGCGGGTACACGTCCGAGCGCGACAACGCGTTCGCCCAGCTCATGTACGACCACACCCGCGGCGCGACCTCGCGGGAGTTCGCCGCGTGGATGCGCGAGCTGCCCGCCGAGATCCGCGCGGAGATCGGCGGCTGCGACGTCCTCATGGTGCACGGGTCGCCCCTGGCGATCAACGACTTCCTCTGGGAGTCCCTCGACGACGACGACCTGCGGCTGCGCCTCGATGCCGTCGCGGGCGGGCCTCCCGACGTCCTGCTCTGCACGCACACCGGCCTGCACTGGCAGCGCGCGGTCGACGGCACGCTCGTCGTCAACGTCGGGGCCATGGGACGACCCGCGAACGACGGGACGCCGGACGTCCACTACGCGGTCCTCGACCTCGACGGGGGGCGCGCGACTGCCGAGCTCGTCCGCGTCGCCTACGACTGGCGCGCGCAGGCGGCCTCGATGCGGGACGCGGGGCTCCCGGAGCCATTCGTCGAGACCGTCGAGACGGGCTGGTGGACGACGTGTCTCGAGGCCGTGCCGCCCCGAGAGCGCTCCCGGGGTCGATACCACGTCTACCGCGAGGCGATGCCCGCGCCCGCGGAGCTCGCCGAGGGCGCCGGATGGGCCGACGCCGCGGACCTGCCCGACGACGGGCTGCCGGTCGTCCCGCTGTTCGGCACCCCGCTCTTCCCGCCGCGCCTGTGGATCTACACGAACTTCCACTGCAACCTCGCCTGCGACTACTGCGTCGTCGGATCGTCCCCGGCGGCCCGGCCCCGCGAGATGCCCGCCGCGCGCGTCCGCGCGCTCGTCGACGATGCGGTCGCCCTCGGTTTCCGCGAGGTCTACTTCACCGGCGGCGAGCCGTTCGTCCATCCCGAGATCGTCGCGCTGATCGAGTACGCGAGCGATCGCCTGCCGACGGTGGTCCTCACGAACGCGATGCTGTTCACGGGCCGCCGGCGCGACGAGCTCCAGCGGCTCGCCGGACGCCCGGGGCTCGTCCTGCAGTCGTCCCTCGACGGCTCGCGCCCCGAGCTGCACGATCCGGCCCGTGGAGACGGGTCGTGGGCGCGGGCGATGGCCGGGCTCGCCCACGCCCGCGAGCTCGGCCTGCCGCTGCGGATCGCCATGACCGAGACGCCGGAGAACCGCGACGACGTCCCGGCGCTGCGCGCCGTGCTCGGTGAGCTCGGCATCGGAGCCGACGACCTCGCCGTGCGCCCGCTCGTCGGCCGGGGTCTCGCCGCGGGCGCCGAGGGCGCCATCGAGGTGACCGACGGCGTCACGGTGCCGGAGCTGACCGTGACGACGGACGGTCTGCACTGGCACCCTCTCGGGGCCGACGTGACGGCGTCACCGGACTTCGTCCTCGCCCGCGGGGACGTCCCGCTCGAGGAGGGCGTCCGGCTGGTCGTCGAGCGGTTCCTGCACCTGCGCCGGGAGGACGGGACGCTGCCCGAGGCGTTCCGCTGCGCCGTGTGAGTGCGCCGAACGCTCACGGCGACCTGCTCGTCTCGGTCGTCGTCCCCACCTGGCAGGAGGCCTCCGGGATCGGCGCGACGCTCGACCACCTCGCGGCGCTGGAGGGCCGCTGGGAGGTGGTCGTCGCCGACGGCGGGTCCCCCGACGGCACCGCCGGGCTCGCCGCCGCCCACCCGTCCCGGCCGCGCGTCCGCATCCGCGAGGGCGGCGGGCGTGGCGCCCAGTGCAACGACGGTCTCGAGGTGACGCGCGGCGACGTCGTCGTCCTGCTCCACGCCGACAGTCGCCTGCCCGCCGACGCGCACGCGCAGATCGCCCGTGCGCTCGCGTCGGACCCGGAGTGCCCGGGCGGGAACTTCGCGGTGCGCTTCGACGGAGGCGACCGCTACAGCGCGTTCCTCACCCGGTTCTCCGCCTGGCAGCGGAGGCGCGGCTTCTACTACGGGGACAGCAGCGTGTGGCTCACCCGGGCGGCGCTGCGCCGCCTCGGGGGACTGCGGGAGATCGCGATCATGGACGACTACGACCTCGTCCGGCGGCTCGAACGGCTCCCGGGCAGCACGGCCTGCCTCCCGGGACCCGCGCTGACGTCCTCGCGGCGATGGCGCCAGGCGGGCCTGCCGCGGACCCTCTTCGCGTGGGCGGCGATCCGGTGGCTCTACGTCGCGGGATTCGACCCCGAGCGGCTCGCGCGGCTCTACCGCGCGGTCCGCTGACGGCGGGCCGGCGCCGCGTCACACCTCGAAG
>JBFIDS010000534.1:0-2816 GCA_041603715.1 Paraconexibacter sp.
CCGGTGCCACGGCGCTCCACGATCTCGGCGAGGGTGGTCGCCCCTCGCGGCCGCGTCGGCCCGCACCGCTGGCGGTGGGGCCGAACGCGATCAGGCCTGCGGCAGCCGCACCGTCCCCGGACGTGGCGCAGGGGCGGACGGCGGTGGGACGACCGGCCCGATGTCGCCGTCCGGAGCCTCGTCGAGGTCGACGATCACCGGGGCGTGGTCGCTCGGCGCCTTTCCCTTGCGGGCCTGTCGGTCGATCCATGCGGCGGCGACGCGCGCAGCGACCGGCTCCGACGCGAGCACGAGGTCGATCCGCATCCCGCAGTCCTTGTGGAACATCCCGGCGCGGTAGTCCCAGTAGGTGAAGATGCGCTCCCGCGGCCAGCGGTCGCGGACGACGTCGCGCAGGCCGGCGGCGGCGAGGTCGGCGAGCGCGCCACGCTCGGGGGGCGTGACGTGGGTGTGACCCTCGTAGGCGGCGGGGTCGAACACGTCGGCGTCCGTCGGGGCGATGTTGATGTCGCCGCACACGGCGACGTCCCGCGGACCCGCGGCGACGACGTCGCGCAGCGCCGCGAGCCACTCCAGCTTGTAGCGGTAGTGGTCGGAGTCCGGCGCGCGGCCGTTGGGCACGTAGACCGAGTGGACGCGCACGCCGCCGCACGTCGCGGCGACGACGCGGGCCTCCGGGTGCGGGAAGCCGGGACCATCCTCGATGCCGTGGGCGACGTCCTCGAGTCCGACGCGCGAGAGGATCGCGACCCCGTTCCACGCGGACTCGCCGTGGACGGCGACCTCGTACCGGCGCGCACTGAGCTCCTCCCCGAGGAGCTCACCGAACGCCTCGTCGGTGAGCTTCGTCTCCTGCAGGCAGACGACGTCGGGGCGCCGCTCGTCGAGCCAGGGGAGCAGCCGCGGGACCCGCTGCTTGACGGAGTTCACGTTCCACGTCGCGATGCGCACCCGTCCACCGTAGCCACCCGATCCCGTGTCACGTCGTGGGCCAGGGACCACACGACGTGACCCGCAGGTCAGCGTCGCCGGCGTGTCGCTGACCGTTGGCCGACCGCGTCGGTCGCGACCGCCTCGATCCGCCGCCGCGAGCGGCTGCGGGGCAGTCGCACGCTGAAGCGCCCGCGCGCGTCGACCTTCGGCGACCGGCGGGCGATGAGCCTGGACCCGCGCCGCAGGGACACCCGCACCCGCGGCCGTCTCGCCGCCGCGGCGCCACACGCCGTGTCACGCGCCCGGCCGCGGAGGCGACCGTCGCGCACCGTGAGTGTGCTGAGCGTCGGTGGCTCGAGATCGAAGCACCGGGTCTGCGGCGCGGGCCGCGCCGGCCCCCGGTAGATGTCGATGCCGCCGCCGACGCCCTGCCAGATCGCCCCGTCGGGACCCGCCTCGCTCGCGGCGTAGAGCGAGTTGGAGTCGGGACCGAGCGACGCGGGCACGTGGAGGACCTGCTGCCCCGTCGCGATGTCGAGCCCTTCGAGGCCCCACTGGCCGCCGCGCTGCCCCTGCCCATAGACGAGGCCCGAGGCGGTGCTCAGCATCGGGATGCCGTTCGGGATCGAGACCTTCGGGTTCGCCCACACCGAACGGCACGTCCTCGTCGCCGGATCCCAGTCGATCCGCTCGAGTCCGTAGGGCGCATTGAGCGGATCCTGGCCGGCGAGCGCGGCGAGGATCTGTCGCTGGGCGGCCGGCAGCCCGGCGAAGAGCGCCTCGTTCTTCAGGGTGTTGTTCACGACGAAGCTCGAATAGCCGCTCGTGAGGACCGACTGCTCGGAGGCCGATGTCATCGCGGACGGATCGCCGAACCGCACGGGCACCTCGCACGCGATCCGCCGGTCCTTGCCGGGCGCGATCGGCTGCCAGCCCTTCGGGATCGCGCCGCGCCACATGAGCACGAGGTGCATGAGCGGCTGACCGTCGGTGATGACGACGAAGCGGTCCCGGTCGTGCCGGGTGCCGACGACGTCGGGCGTCGAGCCGCTGCCGTCTCCCAGGCGCACGCCGCCGCCGGTCCCGGTCTCGTACTCCGCGCGCCAGGCGGACCGCAGCGAGCGCCCGTCCCAGTCGACGCGGTGCATCGCTTTCGAGGTGACGACGTAGATGCCACCGTCCTCGTCGGCGGCGATCGAGTTCGACACGATCTCGAGCGCGTCGTCGGGCGTACCGTCGGCGCAGCGGCCGTCGTTGAGCTGGAGGGCACGCACGTTGGACGGTTCGAGGTCGGACAGCGTCCGCGGCACGACGCCGACCGCGCCCCGCTCCGTCGCGAAGGCGATGTGCCCGTCGTAGGTCATCGTGATGCCGACGAGTTGGTCCCCCGGCCCGCAGAGCGCCCGCGCCGGGATCTCGAGGGTCGCCAGCCGCGCGATCGGCGACTCGCGGCGGCCCGGCTCGGCGTCCCCGTAGACCTCGAGCGAGCGCCGCCGGCCGACGAACAGGTGGTCGTCGCGGTCGAGGAGGCTGTACGCGCCGCTGATGGACTGCGCGAGGCCGGCCGGAGGCCCCGTCACGGTGTCGATCGACCGGCCCGTCGCGACGTCGATCTTGTGGACCGCGGCGACGTCGGGCGACGAGACCGCGGACATCCAGGCGACGCGGCGGCCGTCGGCGTACGGGGACGAGAAGGTGATGATCACCGGGACCTGCGTCGGCACGCCCGGCAGCTGGACGTGCTGGCGGCGCACCTCGTCCCCGGGCCGCGGCGCGGGATGCGCGGAAGCGCCGGACGCGTAGGAGCCCGCGTGCGAGGCGCCCCAGGAGGAGTCGGCGAGGTGGGGGTTGCACGGTTCGGACGCGCCGATCGGCGTGCCGCA